>NZ_RZQP01000277.1:0-7354 GCF_003998165.1 Mesorhizobium sp. M7A.F.Ca.US.007.01.2.1
GTCGGCGCCAAGGCCGACGTCTTCCGCACCATGCGCAAACTGTCCCGCGACGGTTTGGGGATTTTGTTCGCCACCTCCGATCTCGATGAGGTGATGGCGCTGTCGGACCGCATCGCAGTGATGAGCAACGGAAAACTGACCGGCATGTTCGACCGCACTGAGGCGACGGAGGCGGCACTCGTCGCCGCATCGGCGCTTGGCCACGGACCAGCCCCACATACGGAGAGCACCGCCCATGACTGACATCCCAGCCAAAGCGGCCGCTCCCTCCGCTTCCAGCGGCTCGGTGCTGCTGACAGTTATGAAGCTCAGGACCTTCATTGCGCTGATCGCCGTGCTGATCTTCTTCTCGATCGCGGCGCCGAATTTCCTGTCGACCGCCAATCTGATCCTGATGTCGAAGCACGTGGCGCTGAATGCGTTCCTGGCGATGGGCATGACCTTCGTCATTATCACCGGCGGCATCGACCTTTCGGTCGGTTCGATCGTCGGCCTGTGCGGTATGGTGGCCGGGTATCTCGTGCTCAACGGCATCGACCTGCAGATCGGCTACACCATCTATTTCAACGTCTTTGAGATCGCGCTGATCACGCTTGCCGTCGGCATATTGATCGGCGCCGTCAACGGCTTGCTGATCACCAGGCTAAACGTCGCGCCGTTCATCGCCACGCTCGGCGTGCTCTATGTCGCGCGCGGCCTGGCGCTGCTGTCGTCGGATGGCCGCACCTTTCCCAACCTCGTCGGCAAGCCGGAGCTTGGCACCACCGGCTTCGGCTTCCTCGGGGCCGGTCGGCTGCTTGGCCTGCCGGTGGCGATCTGGATCCTCATCGTCGTTGCACTGGGAGCCGCCTATCTCGCCAAGTACACGCCACTCGGTCGCCATATCTTCGCCGTCGGCGGCAATGAACGGGCGTCGCGGATTTCGGGCGTCCGGGTCAACATGGTCAAGATGTTCGTCTATATGTTCTCCGGTTTCTGCGCGGCGATCGTCGGCCTGATCATCTCGTCCGAGCTGATGGCCTCGCATCCGGCGACGGGCGAAAGCTTCGAGCTCAACGCCATTGCGGCGGCAGTGCTCGGCGGCACCTCGATGTCGGGCGGCCGCGGCACGATCGGCGGCACCATCGTCGGCGCCTTCGTCATCGGCATTCTTTCGGACGGGTTGGTGATGATGGGCGTGAGTTCGTTCTGGCAGATGGTGATCAAGGGCCTCGTCATCATCGTCGCTGTCGTCGTCGACCAGGCACAGCGCCGGCTTCAGCAACGTGTCACCTTGATGCAGATGGCAAAGGCAGGCTGAGCATGGCGGAACTGCGGGGAGCGCTGATCGGCTGCGGCTTCTTTGCCGTCAACCAGATGCATGCCTGGCGCGACATAGCGGGCGCCTCGATCATCGCCATCTGCGACCGTGACCCGGAACGGTTGCGGATCGTCGGTGACCAGTTCGGCATTGCGAAGCGCTATACCGATGCGGCGGAACTATTTGCCGGCGAAAGCCTGGACTTCGTCGATATCGCCACCACCGCGCCCAGCCATCGTCCGCTTGTCGAAATGGCGGCCGCCCACCGCGTTCCGGTGATCTGCCAAAAGCCGTTCGCGCCGACGCTTGCCGACGCAAAGGCGATGGTCAAGGCATGCGCGGAAGCCGGCGTTCCGCTGATGGTGCATGAGAATTTTCGCTGGCAGTCACCTGTCCAGGCGGTGCGGACCGTGCTCGATAGCGGCGAGATCGGCACGCCCTTCTTCGGGCGTATCTCCTTCCGCTCGGCCTATGACGTGTTTTCCGGTCAGCCCTATCTGGCGACGGGAAAGCGCTTCATCATCGAGGACCTCGGTATCCATATCCTCGATATCGCCCGTTTCCTGCTCGGCGACGTCTCGACCATCACGACACGAATCGCCCGCATCAATCCCGCCATTGCCGGCGAGGATGTGGCGACCATGCTGATGGACCACAAGAGCGGCGCAACCTCCGTGGTCGACTGCAGCTACGCGACGAAGCTCGCCACCGAGCCGTTTCCCGAAACGCTGATCGAGATCGATGGCAGCGACGGCACGATCCGGCTGGCGCAGGGATACCGGCTGACCGTCACCGGCAAGAGCGGCACGGCCGTCACCGACGTCTCGCCGCCGCTGCTGGCCTGGGCGTCGCGGCCCTGGCACAACATCCAGGAAAGCGTCGTCGCCATCCAGCAGCACTGGGTAGACTGCCTGGCAAAGGGCGTACAACCGGCGACCTCGGGCGCGGACAATCTCAAGACGTTCGCGCTGGTCGAGGCCGCCTATGCTGGGGCCGCGAGCCGGCAACCGGTGCAACTCGACGCCTCGCTGAAATGACCGCCGATACCTTCCTCCTTTACGGCACGCGCGTGGTCGAGGCCGAGCCGGTCAGGCTCAGCGCAGGCGCGCTCAGCGCCGACTTCGTCAACGGCAATCTGCGCACCATTCGGCATGGCGGCACCGAAGTGCTACGCGCCATCGCCTATATCGTGCGTGACCGCGACTGGGGCACCTATGAGCCAAATTTGACAGACCTGATCATCGAGCAGGGTGCCAACACTTTTTCGGTCAGCTATTCGGCAGGCTGCCTGGCCCCCGATGGAAGCCAGCTCGGCTTCCGCGCCACCATCAAAGGCTCCGCCGATGGTCGTCTGGTCTTCGACGTCCGCGCCCTACCCGAAAGCGATTTCGAAACCAATCGCTGCGGCTTCTGTATCCTGCACCCGATCGCCCGCCTCGCCGGCAGCCCGGTCACGGTCGAGCATACGGACGGCAACGTGGTGGCGACAAAGCTTCCCGAACTGATCGACCCCTGGCAGCCTTTCAAGGATATCCGCGCCATCTCCCATCAGGTTCGGCCTGGTGTCACCGCTGAGTGCCGGATGGAAGGCGATACTTTCGAAATGGAGGACCAGCGCAACTGGTCGGACGCCTCCTACAAGACCTATGTGCGGCCGCTGGTGCTGCCGTGGCCGTATGTGCTGCCTGCCGGCCAGCCCCTGCGCCAGACGATCAGCCTGCGCATCGCAGGTGACGGCAAAGCGCCGGCTGCCGCAGTGGCCAGCGAACCGGTCAGAGTCAAACTCGCCGAGGCGGGAGCAAGGCTGCCCGATATCGGCGTGATCATCTATCCCGAGGATGTCGAGACGGCGCTGGCGAACCTCTCCACGCTGGCGGAACTCGGCCCACAACAGCTGCTGTTTCACTACGATCCGACGCGCGGCCACGGGCTCGATGCCTTGCGCGCTTTCGCCCGGCTCGCAACTGCCTACGCAGCCGAAACAACCCTCGAATGCGTCGTTGCCTGCGCTGGCGATCTTGACGCCGAGCTGTCCGGCGTCGCCGACCTGGTTCGCCGGGCCGGGCTAAAACTCTCGGCCATTGCCGTGTCGCCGTCGGTCGACCGGCAGTCGACACCGCCGGGCAGCGCGTGGCCGGAATGCCCGCCGCTCGACGGCGTTTATGCGGCAGCGCGGCGGGCATTCCCCTATATCCGCCTCGGCGGCGGCATGTTCAGCTATTTCACCGAGCTCAACCGCAAGCGCGTGCCGGCAGACCAGCTCGATTTCGTCACCCACTGCACTTGCCCGATCGTGCATGCCGCCGACGATCTCAGCGTCATGCAGTCACTGGAGGCGCTGCCTTTCATCACCCAATCGGCACGGGCAATCTTCGGGGCAAAACCCTACCGGATCGGACCATCGACGATTGCCATGCGGCAGAACCCTTATGGCGGAGCGACCAAACCCAATCCCGGGGGACAGCGCATTGCCATGGCCGACAGCGATCCCCGCCATGCCGGCCAGTTCGCGGCGGCTTGGACGGTCGGCTATGCCGCGCGCGTCGCAGCCGCTGGGCTGGAACAGCTCACGCTCTCCAGCTTCACCGGACCGTTCGGCGTGCTGGCGTCATCCGGAGAACCCGTCGCGGAAGGATCGCCCCGGCCGCTCTTCAGAGCCATCAAGGGGCTTTGCGAACTGGCCGGCCTTGCGCATGTGGCGGCAGGGACGAGCGATGAGACCAAGGTGCTGGCGCTGGCTGGACGCTCGGCCTCGGGCGACACTGTCGTGTGGCTGGCGAACCTGACGGCGGACGACGTGCAGGTCGACATTTCAGCTTTTGGCCGAGGCCATCTCGTGATGACGCCTTACGAGATCCTCCGGATCGACTGACGTTATTTTTCGGAGTTCATCACGTAGAGCGCGCGCGAGCGTTCTAGATGCTTGATCATCGCCTTCTCGGCGCCGTCTGCATCCTTCAGTTCAATGCGGCCTATGATCTCTTCGTGCTCGGTGAGCGTGAACTTTTCCTTGCCGGTCCAGATCAGCATTTCGGTGTGGTATTCCTTCAGCCAGCCGAGCATCGCCTCGCTGACGGCGACATAGATCGGGTTGCCGGAGATCGCGGCGATCTGTGTATGGAACTTCATGTCGGCGGAGATGAAGGCTTCGGAAGCGCCGCGAAAGCCGCGCTGTTCGGCAACGGTGGCCCGCAGCCGCAGCACATCCTCGGCGGTGGCCTTTTCGGCGGCTTCCCTGACCATACCACGCTCGAAGAAGATGCGCGCGGTCTTCAGGTGCTCCAGCGTGTCTTTCGATGACGACAGGATGATCTTGGCGGCGCCGTCGACCTGCTTGATGATCGACTTGGCGGTGAGTTGCAGCACCTTGGCGCGTTCGCCATGCGAGATCGCAACCAGCCCCATATTGCTCAGCGCCTGCATCGCCTCGCGGATCGCGGGGCGGCCGACCTCGAAGCGCTCCATCAGCTCGCGCTCCGAGGGCATGTCGTCGCCTGGCATCAGCTCGCCGCTGGTGATCAGCCGCTTCAGCCGCAAGAAGACCTCATCGGAAAGCTTGCGCCGGACAATCGGTTCCGAACGGTTCATCGCCGCGAATCACTCCCTTGACCCGGCCCTATCTAACACTGCCGCCACAATTCCCGGAATTGCCGTCTGTCGATCCCGCTGCCGGATATGACTTGCAATACTTATGTACTCATTATACCAGATTTGAAACACCAGTGAACCTTTTTCGAACGCCTCGGCTTGAGACAGCGGACCATGATCACCCTCACCTACCGCATCGAAACGCCTGGAAGCATCGAAGCGCTGGCGGCCAAGATCGCCAGCGATCAGTCGACCGGCACCTTCGTAGCGCTGCCCGGCGAGACCGAGGAACTGAAGGCCCGGGTGGCGGCACGTGTGCTGGCGATTCGGCCTCTGCCCGATGCCGAGCGGCCGTCGCTTCCCAATGACGGTAAGGGGCCGTTCAGGCGCGCCGATGTCGACATCGCCTTTCCGTTCGATGCCATCGGCACCGACCTTTCGGCGCTGATGACGATTGCCATCGGCGGCACCTATTCGATCAAGGGCCTTACCGGGATTCGCGTCGTCGACATGAAATTGCCGGAGGAGTATCGCGGGGCACATCCCGGCCCACAGTTCGGTGTCGCCGGCAGCCGCCGGCTGACCAATGTGACTGACCGCCCGATCATCGGCACGATCGTCAAGCCGGCGCTAGGATTGCGGCCGCACGAGACGGCGGCAATGGTGGCGGAACTGATCGCCGCCGGCGTCGACTTCATCAAGGATGACGAGAAGCTGATGAGCCCGGCCTATTCGCCCCTGTCGGAACGGGTGAAGGCAATCATGCCGCTGATCCTCGATCACGAGCAGAAGACCGGCAAGAAGGTGATGTATGCCTTCGGCATTTCGCACGCCGATCCGGACGAGATGATGCGCAACCACGATCTGGTGGCGAAGGCCGGCGGCAATTGTGCTGTTATCAACATCAATTCGATCGGCTTTGGCGGCATGGCATTCCTGAGAAAACGCTCCGGCCTGGTGCTGCATGCTCATCGCAACGGCTGGGACATCCTCACCCGTCACCCCGGCCTCGGCATGGACTTCAAGGTCTGGCAGCAATTCTGGCGACTGCTCGGCGTCGACCAGTTCCAGATCAACGGCATCGCCTCGAAATACTGGGAGCCGGATGACTCTTTCGTCGAATCCTTCAAGGCGGTGACGACGCCGATCTTTTCGCCTGGGGACTGCGCATTACCGGTGGCAGGTTCCGGCCAGTGGGGCGGTCAGGCGCCCGAGACATATGCACGGACCGGCCGGACCGTGGATCTTCTCTATCTCTGCGGCGGCGGCATCGTCAGCCATCCGG
Organism: Mesorhizobium sp. M7A.F.Ca.US.007.01.2.1; assembly: GCF_003998165.1. Classification (NCBI taxonomy): domain Bacteria; kingdom Pseudomonadati; phylum Pseudomonadota; class Alphaproteobacteria; order Hyphomicrobiales; family Phyllobacteriaceae; genus Mesorhizobium; species Mesorhizobium sp. M7A.F.Ca.US.007.01.2.1. The sequence continues at coordinate 6,174 of NZ_RZQP01000277.1, forward strand.
ACGGACCGGGCGCCGGCGTACGTGCCGTGCAGCAAGCCTGGCAAGCGGCGGTCGACGGCATTCCGCTGGCCGACTTCGCCTTGAACCATCCCGAACTGGCGCGGTCGATCGAAAAATTCGGCGACGGCAAGGCAGCCTGAGACGATGCAGGACCTGCTTCTCAGCTATTATGGCGACGACCTGACCGGCTCGACCGATGTCATGGAGGCGCTCGAGCTCGGTGGCGTGCCGACCGTGCTGTTCATGCGCCAGCCGGACGCGGCCCTGCTGTCCCGGTTTGGCCATTGCCGGGCGATAGGGCTGGCCGGCACCAGCCGCAGTGAGACGCCGCAATGGATGGACACGCATCTGCGCGATGCCTTCGCCTGGCTGAAGACGCTTAACGCCGAGATTTGCCACTACAAGGTCTGCTCGACCTTCGATTCCAGCCCGACGATCGGCAGCATCGGCCGAGCCATCGAGGTCGGCCGCTCGGTGTTCGCGCAGGATAGTGTGCCGCTGCTGGTCGGCGCGCCGCAGCTCAAGCGCTATACCGCTTTCGGCCATCTGTTCGCGGCCTATCGCGACCAATATTTCCGCATTGATCGCCACCCGGTGATGAGCCGTCACCCGACGACGCCAATGGATGAGTCCGATCTGCTGATCCATCTGTCGCGGCAGACGGCGCTGAGCTCCGGGCTGGTCGATCTTGCGACGCTGCAGTCGGCATCGCGGTCGGCGGCGTTCGATCGCCTGACCGGAAACGGCACCGCCATCGTGCTTGTCGATGTCGACAGTCTGGAGACGCAGGTTTTGGCCGGCAAGGAACTGTGGCGCGTTCGCAAGCCCGGCGGTTCTTTTGTCGTCGGCTCGTCCGGTGTCGAATATGCGCTGCTGGCCGAATGGACGTCGAATGGCGTCGTCAGCGCTGGGCCAGGCTTCACACCGCCGGGCGCTGCCGAGCGGATAGCCATCGTGTCGGGCAGTTGCTCGCCGACCACCGAACGGCAGATCCGGCATGCCCTGACCGACGGTTTCGACGGCATCGAGGTCGATCCCGTCGATCTGGTTTCGGAGGCCTCGCAGCAGGCGATCACGCGCGCAACGGCAAGCGGCCGTGCCAGTCTACAAGCCGGGCGCAGCGTCATCCTCTACACCGCGCTTGGCCCCACTGCCGACAGGGGCGCCGAAATCGACCGGGA
>NZ_RZQP01000278.1:0-7284 GCF_003998165.1 Mesorhizobium sp. M7A.F.Ca.US.007.01.2.1
CAGTGGAACGTCCGCGTGCCAGCAATGGGCGATATGAGATCCGCCGACAGGGGCGCTGGGAGGCGTCGTCAGGCATTGGGCGTCGGCGCGATCGCAGCGCGGCTGGAAGACGCAGCCGCTTGGTCGGCGGCGCAGGTCCGGCAAGGTCCCGGCAATCGTCGGCAGCCGGGGCACACGCTGCGACAGCCGGGCGGGATCGCAGGCCAGCAGCTTCTGCGTGTAGGGATGGCGGGCGTCGTGGAAGATCTCGCGGGTCGTGCCGCTTTCCACCAACTCGCCGGCATACATCACGATCATCTCGTCGCAGAGTTCGGCGATCACGCCCAGATGATGCGAGATGAACAGCACCGAGCAGCCGATGTCGCGCTGCAGATCCTTGAGCAGTTCGATGGTGGCCACCTCCAGCGTCGCATCGAGCGCCGTGGTCGGCTCGTCGGCGATCAGCAGCGCCGGCTCCATCATCAGCGCCATGGCGATGGCGATGCGCTGCTTCATGCCGCCGGAGAATTCGTGCGGAAACTGCGTCAGCCGGCTTTCCGGATCGGGAATGCGAACCTTGCGCAGCATGGCGACCGAGCGCGCATCCTTGTCCCGCTTCGACAGACCCGAGCGATACTGGATGTCGCGCATCTGCCGCCCCACCGACAGCACCGGGTTGAGCGCACCCATCGGGTCCTGGAAAACGGTAGCTATCCTTTGGCCGCGCAAGCCGCGCATCGCCGTGGGGTCAAGCCGGGCGAGGTCTTTGTCACCCTCGAAGATGATCTCGCCCGATAATATCTCGCCATTGTCGGCGAGCAGGCCGAGAATGGCGTTGATGAGCGTCGACTTCCCGCAGCCGGATTCGCCGACCACGCCAACGCTGCGGTTGGCCGGCACGGAAAAACTCACCTGCTTCAGCGCCTCCAGTCGCCCACTCTCGGTGTGGAAGGCGACGCTCAGATCCTTGATCGCGAGAACCGTCATGACCGCCCCTTCAGCCGGGGATCGAAGAGGTCGCGCAGCGTCTCGCCGAAGAAGGTGAAGCCGAGTGTGGTCAGCACGATCGGCAGGCCGCCGGCAATCACGATCCAGTAGGAATCGCGGATGTTGGCAAAGCCGTCATTGAGGATCGCGCCCCAGCTCGGCGTTGGCGGCCGCACGCCGAGCCCGAGGAAGCTCATGCCGGCCTCGATCGCCACCACCACGGGAATGTCCATCGATATCAGGATCAGGATCGGGCCGATGATGTTGGGCAGGATATGGACGCGCAGGATACGGCCGGCACTGGCGCCCATCGAGCGCGCCGCCATGACATGTTCGGCCGACTTCAGCACCAGCGTCTGCGTCCTGATGATGCGGGCATAGCCCGGCACATTGACCAGCATCACCACCAGCACCACCGCATAGAGCGAGGGGCCGAACAGGGTGACCAGCGTCAGCGCCAGCATGACGGTGGGAAAGCTCTTCACGGCGTCGAAGATCAGCAGCAGCACATTGTCGAGCCAGCGCGGCCCATAGCCGGCGATCAGCCCGAGCACCACGCCGACGACCAGCGACACCGCTGTCGCGCCCAGCGCGATCAAGAGCGCGACGCGCCCGCCATAGAGCACCCGGGTCAGAAGATCACGGCCGAGGTGGTCGGTGCCGAGCAGATGCAGCAGGCTCGGCGAAGCGAAGCGTTCGGCCGGCGATATCTTGCTCGGCGCATAGCTGGTCAGCGCGCTGGCAAACACCGCCGACAGCACCACCAGCGTCACCAGCGTCAGGCCGACGGCGCCGAGCGGCTCGCGCATGATGCCGCGCACGGTGCGCCACAATCCGGACAACCGGCTGCCGCCGGAAGACAGCTCAGTTGAAACTTGATCTGACACGGGGATCCAATACACCGACCAGAATGTCGGCCGCTACGTTGACGAGGACGAAGAAGACCGTGGTGACCAGCACGGCTCCGGAGACGATGGGGTAGTTGCGCACCGAGATCGCCTCATAGACCAGCTTGCCGATGCCGGGGCGGGCGAAGACGATTTCGGCGAAAACGGAAGACGACAGCATGTGGCCGATACCGACGCCGAGCAGGGTGATCGTTGGCAGCACGGCAATGCGCAGCGCGTAGGTGTAGACGATCCGGTGCTCTGTCAGGCCGAAGGCGCGCGCCGTGCGGATATGGCTGGCCTCCAGCGTCTCCAGCATCGAGGCGCGCACCATGCGCGAGATGTAGCCGATCCAGCCAAGCCCGACCGCCAGCGATGGCAGGATGAGGTGCTGAAGCCGGCTGGTGAGGTCGCCCGGTTCGCCGGCGCCGATCGCCGGCAGCCATTGCAGTGCGACCGCGAACACCAGCAGCGAATAGATGGCGACGACGAAGGACGGCACCGCGATCATCGCCACCGAAAGAACCCCGATCACCTGATCGACAAAGCCGCCTCGGCGCACCGCGGCGATACAGCCAAGCGGGATGCCAAGCGCCACCGACCAGGTGATGCCGCCGACCACCAGCGCCAGCGTGAACGGAAGCTGCTCGATCACCACGTCCAGCACCGGCCGGTTCGACAGAACCTCGGTGCCCAGGTCACCGCGCAGGACCGATCCGTAGAAGTGCAGGAACTGCCGCCACACCGGCTGGTCGAGGCCCATGCGTACGCGCAGCGCCTCCATCATCTCCGGCGTCGCGCGTGGCCCCAGCGCGACGGAGGCCGGGTCGCCGGGAATGAGGTAGACCATGGCGAACATCATCATCATAGCGACGCTGATGATGATGGCGCCAAGCCACAGACGCTTGAGGGCGTAGCGGATCATTTTCGGTACCTGTCGGACGGTCTTTGGTGGGGGCGAGCCCCGCCCGCCGACATCATGCCGGTTTGAAGTCGGTGAACACGGGTTCGCCGTTCGGCTTCAGGCCGGCCACAAGCGTGTCTCGATTCATGATGCCGGTGACCTCATGCGTCAGGAAAACGTAGTTGCCGTTCTCCTCCATCAGGTCCTGCAGCTTCTTGTAGATGACATCACGTTTCGCCGGGTCGAGCTCGACCATGCCTTCGGCATTGAGCTTGTCGAATTCCTCGCTGGAAAACCGCTCCCAGTTCCAGACGCCGATCTGGTCGCGGGTGAACCAGGCAGTCGCCCAGCTCGGATCCGGCTGCATGGAGAAGCGGCTGATGATCATCTGCAGCTTCTTCCAGTAGTCGCCTTCCTTGGCGCCAAGCGTCCAGAAGGTGCCGCTGTCGTTCTGCTTGATCTCCACATTGAGGCCGACATCCTGCAGGTTCGACTGCACGACCTGCGCCGCGGTCAGCCGCTCGGTCTTGTTGAGGATGTCGAGCGTGATCGTCGTGCCGGCCAATCCTTCCTTGGTGATCATGTCGCGGGCGCGGTCCGGGTCGAAATCGAAAAGGTTCTTCTCGCGATGGCCGGGCAGGCCGGGCGCGATGATGCCGGTGGCGGTTGCGGCGGCGCCGAAATAGGCAGCATCGACCACCGCCTTGCGGTCCACGGCGTACTGAACCGCGCGGCGCATGTTGGGATTGTTGAAGGGAGCGACATCCTGGTTCATGCCGAGCCAGACAAAGGCCAGCGAAGGCTTCTCCACCACGGTCGTCTTCGGCGGCGGCGTCTGCTTCAGGCGCGAGATCGAGGAGACCGCGGTCCAGGTGTAGTCGAGGTCGCCGGCCTCATAGCCGAGTTCGGCGGTCTTCTCGTCCTCGATCGGATGAATGTGGATTTCCGCGAAGGCACCTTGCTCGTACTTCCAGTCGGGATTGCGGACCAGCACCGTGCGCTGCTTGGGCAGCCATTCCTTCAGGATGTAGGGGCCTGACTGAGCCACTGGCTTGACGCCCATCTTGCCACCGAGCTCGGTGATGGCGCGCTTTGACAGGATGGTGCCGGACGGCGTCGGCAAGGTCGACGTCCACAGCGGCGCGAAGGCTTGTTTCAGGTGGATTAGCCCCGACAGCTTGTCCTTGACCTCGACTTCCTTGAGCGTTGCCCAGTCGCCGGAATAGGGGCTCTTGTTGGCTGGGTCGGCGATGCGTTCGATCGAAAACTTCACGTCTTCGGCCGTCATCTGGCCGTAGCCATCGGTGAAGCCGATATTGTCGCGCAGCTGGAAGGCGACGGTCAGCGGATCGAGCTGCTTGATCGTTTCCGCCGCCATCGGCCGCCAGCCCCAGCTGTCGCCAGGCGTGGTGACGACGAGGCCGGCGAAGATGACGCTGGTGATGTCGCCTTCAGGCGCCGCCAGCCGGAAGCAAGGGTCGAGCGTCTGGATGTCGGCGTAGGATCGCACCTTGAGGATCGGCCCGTCGCTCGACCAGGAAACTTTTGGATTGACCATTGAGGCAAGGCCGAAAGCGCCGGCTCCGGCGAGCAGGCTGCGGCGCGAAACCCTGGTGTCGGCTAGAATGGACATGCTCTACCCCTCAGCTGTTTTCGTTGTCTTGTTTTCAGGCCGCAGGCCATTCTCCAAGCCGGGCCGAATGTGTCGGTCCGCTAAAACTGCTAATAATAGACATCTATGTCTAGCGAAAATTTTGCCGGCACGTCCGAATCTTGGATACGGACGATCTTGCGGAAAATCTCGACATCTGTTCCGACCGCCGCCGGCGCGTCGACTTGGGCAAGTCGCGGGCGGAATGTGATCGCGCAGACGATATGGCCTGGCCCGCCATTCGGTGGGGCCTGGATCAAGAGCTGTAGCGGAGATAGGCCTCTCGGCCGCCGCTCACTTCCAGATTTCAGCCGCCAGGCGCATGAAATTGCCGCCCAGGACATCGCGCACGGTCTGCTCGGACTGGCCGCGGCGCAGAAGAACCTCGGTCAGTTCGCGCATCTGACCTGGAGCCGCGTAGGTCGTCGCCCCCTCCGGATATTCGCTCTTGGGCCAGAATTGCGGATTGTCGGAAATGATGCGGTCGATGCCTTTGACATCAACCGGAAAGGCGTAGTCCAGTCCGATGCCGACATGATTTGGGCCAGCCAGGTCGACGAGATATTCGATGTGGTCAGCCAGCCTGTCCGAGTCCGTGCGTCCCTCTCCCAGGAAACGATTGAGCCCGACGATCGCGACGATGCCGCCGGTGCGCGCGCAGGCTTTGATCTGCTCGTCGGTGATATTGCGGCCATGGCCGCACAAGGCCTTGGCGTTGGAGTGCGAGAAGATGACCGGCCGGTTGGAGTATTCCATCACCTCCATCGAGGTGCGATAGCCGGTATGGGTGACGTCGACGAACATGCCGAGACGGTTCATCTCGTCGATGACCTCGCGGCCGAACGCCGTCAGGCTGGTCTCGACATCGTGGCAACCGCCGCCGGCCAGATTGTTCCTGTTGTACGCAAACAGGATCTGGCGGACGCCCAGATGGTGATAGAACTCGACCATCTCGATGCGGCCGTCGAGCGCGTTCATGCCCTCGATGTCGAAGGTGATCGCCAGTTTGCCTTCAAGCTTGGCCTTGCGGATTTCCGCGACGGAGGAGACCAGCGTGTAGTGCTCGGGATTGGCAAGGATCCAGTGGCGGAAATTTGCGAGCGTCCGCACGGTCTGCTCCCAGGGCAACAGGTCGAAGCCGACATCGATCGACAGATAGTTGATGCCGGCGTCGCGCCAGATCTGCAGATTGTTCAGGTCCGCCGCCGGGTCCGGCATGAAGCCGGAATGCGCGTCCCATATGATTTCACTGTCGAAAATGGCCTGGGCGGCTGTCGAAACGCTCACTTTTTCCTCGCTCTCTCGGCGACACAACACAACGGAAAGCCGGATCAAGCGGCGTTCCGGACGTGTGATCCAGATGCAGTGCGCATCAAGTATCAGGCCACAGACACATGTGTCTAGACAGGCCGGGACGAGCCTGTATGGTCGCCGTCGCTGTATGTCGCTCCGACCGGAACATCGGCAAAAGGGAGAACAAAGATGAGTTCAAACGGAAGCCATGGCGGCAGCGATAGCAGGCATATCGCGGTGATTGGCGGCGGCATCATCGGCTGCAGCGCGGCTTTCCATCTGCTGCGGTCCGGCGTGCGCCGGGTGACGGTCATCGATGCCGGCCAGCCGGGTGCCGCAACCACAAGCGCCGGTGCTGGCTTCGTCTCCCATTGGTCCGCCGGCATGATCCCGCTCGGTGAAGAGGGCTTTCAGCTGCAGCAATATGGCCTCGATTTCTATCGCAGGCTGCACGAGGTCGGCGCCGAGATTGGTTATCGGCCGAACGGCACCTTGATCATGGCGCTGACCGAGGACGGGCGCGAACGCTTCGTCCGCCCGGTGCTGGATTCTCCCTATGCGCCGCCGGAAATGCAGGACCTGGATGCCGTGCAGATCGGGCAGAAGATGCAGGGCCTCATCGATCCGGCCCGGGTCCATTCGGCGGCCTACAATCCGCACGGCATCCAGCTCGACACCAAGCTGGCGATGGGGGTGCTGACCGGCCAGATCAGCGAGCTCGGCGGCGTCTTCCGCAGCAACACACGCGTGACTGCCGTCCATGATGCCGGCGACCGGGTGACGATCGAGACCGACCAGGGCGGCCTTGAGGCTGATGGCGTGATTGTTGCCGCCGGCGCCTGGAACAACCAGGTCCTGTCAGGCCTTGGCTGGCAGTTGCCGCTGCTGCGCGTCGTTGCAACGCGCATAGTCACCGACGACCGTGGGCTGCCATCGACCATTCCCACCGTCCAATGCCGCGAATTGCGGCTGTGGCTGCGCGAGACATTCGGCGCCGTCATGTGGGGAACCGGCCGGCACTACAAACCTCTCTACAAGACGAACGACAGCGAAATCGAACCCGGCCAGCCGCACAATATCGGGCTGATGCAGGAAACCTCCGAGCAGGAGCTTGCCGAGTTGCAGACGGTGTTCCCGCCGCTGCGCGGTTCGACGATCGCGAGCTGGGCGCAAGGCGTGCCGTGCTACACGCCCGACAACAACCTTATCGTCGGCAAAGTCCCCGGCAGCGACAATATCGTGGTCGTCGGTGGCGACAATGAGAGCGGCGTCACCCATGGACCGGGTCTTGGCCGGCTCTCTTGCGAACTGGTTCTCGGGCAGACCCCGTTCGTTTCCGTCGAGCGGTTCCGTGTCGATCGCTACGCCTCCAACGCCTTCAAGTCGGAAGCCGAGATCGAGGCCGCCATGCCGGCCTGGGGCGCGCGTCACGAGGCGTCGCGGTTTGGTCGCGAGGCCTGATCGTCAGCTGCCCCCGGCGCTTGCCTGCAAGCTGTCGCCGACGCTGCCGAGCAGCGCCTGCGCCACCGCCCTGACAACCGGGCCGGCGTTCTTCCTCATGACGATGTGGAAGGAGGCGGCGT
>NZ_RZQP01000279.1:0-7171 GCF_003998165.1 Mesorhizobium sp. M7A.F.Ca.US.007.01.2.1
ACCAACGGCACGGCTCCCGCCGCACCGGCGACCCCGCAGGTTCCAAACCAGTAGTCCTCGGTGCCTGAACCGCGATCTGTGGTCGTTTGAACACAGTCGCGGCAAATGCAGCGAGATCACGAAGATTCGACGGGGTGAGGCATGGCCCCACGCTTGAGGCGGCCGCGCTTATTCGACTATAGATTGCACGCGGCATTTCCGGCGCCCTTGGGGGGCGCTGGGCGACGCCGTGGCAACAAGCATAGAACGATCGGATCTTCGCCATGCAGCTTCGCAGCTTCATTTTCCTGGGACTTTGCGCCGCACTCGGCGTGAGTTCCCCCGCTTTCGCAGGCGTTCCGGCCAATATGGCCGCACAGCCTTCGGCTGAAACAACTTCTGCCATCAACGTCGCCGTCAAGAGTGATGCGTCGCAATTGAAGCTTCTCAAGAAGAAGAAAAACCCGACGCCCGACGACCTCGCCCAGATCAAGAAGATCGAGGCCAAGATCGTTGCCGACAAGGAAGCCGCCAAAGCCAAGGCGCTCGAAGCCAGGAAGCTGGCAATGCGCGAGGCGGCAAAGGCCAAGGCCGACGCGGAACGGCAGGCGTTCCTTGCCAAGAAGGGCAAGAGCGCGCCGGCAACCGAGGTGGCCGATGCCAAGCCGGCCAAGAAGCAGGCTGCCAAGATCATCGAGCCTATCGAACCGATAGCGCCGATCCAGTCGGCCGAGCCGCTTCCGGCGGAGGCCATGAACGTCGCCCTGACCGGCAACAATGGCGAACTGCGCAGCGAAGTCATCGGCCAGAAGAAGCCGAGCGGCGGCGGCCTGTTCGCCGGCCTTTTCGGCGGGACGTCGTCCGGCTCCTCGATAAGCTATCTTCCCGAGACGCGGGCTCTCGATCAGGCTCTCGCCAAGAGGGAGGCCAAGAAGCAGTTCAAGGTGAAGCCGGAATTCGTGCCGCAGGACGTGGAATTCACTGGTTACGATGCCGGCACCATCGTCATCGACACCAGCGCGCGGCGCCTCTACCTCGTCGAATCATCTTCCACCGCGCGGCGCTACGCCATTGCGGTCGGTCGCGAGGGCCTGCAGTTCAAGGGCACGGTCGCGGTCGGTGACAAGCAGGAATGGCCGCGCTGGATCCCGACGCTGGACATGCAGAAGCGCGAGCCGAAGCATTACGGCCAGTATAAGGACGGCATGCCTGGCGGTGGCCAGAATCCGCTCGGCGCCCGCGCCATCTATCTCTATGACGGCAAGAAGGACACGCATCTGCGCATCCACGGCACCATCGCGCCGCAGTCGATCGGAACCAGCGCCTCTAATGGCTGCTTCCGCATGATCAACGAGCACGTCATGGATCTCTACAGCCGCGTCAGGGTTGGCACCAAGGTCGTCATCATCTGACGTTTTCGTCATCCTGCCGAAAGGGCCGGCTCAGCCGGCCCTTTTGTTTTGCCCTGTTCACGATCCGAGCGCCTTCTTGGGAAAAAACCTTCGCGGTGGTTTTTTCTCTGGCGGAATCAATCCGGCCGCGTTAAGCGATGACTCCCATGGCGCGATATGTATTCATCACAGGCGGCGTGGTTTCCTCACTTGGAAAAGGCATTGCCGCAGCGGCCCTTGGGGCTCTCCTGCAGGCGCGAGGCTATCGCGCACGCATCAAAAAACTCGATCCCTATCTCAATGTCGATCCGGGGACGATGTCGCCGTACCAGCATGGCGAGGTTTTCGTCACCGACGATGGTGCGGAAACCGATCTTGATCTTGGCCATTACGAGCGCTTCACAGGCCGCTCCGCCAACCAGCAGGACAACATCACCACCGGCCGCATCTACAAGAACATCATCGAGCGCGAGCGGCGCGGCGACTATCTCGGCGCCACCGTGCAGGTCATCCCCCACGTCACCGACGAGATCAAGAATTTCGTCCTCAACGGCAATGACGACTATGATTTCGTGCTGTGCGAGATCGGCGGCACGGTCGGCGACATCGAGGCGATGCCGTTCCTGGAGGCTATACGCCAGCTCGGCAACGACTTGCCGCGCAACAATGCCGTCTACGTGCATCTGACGCTGATGCCCTATATCCCGACGGCCGGTGAGCTGAAGACCAAGCCGACTCAGCATTCGGTCAAGGAACTGCGCGGCATCGGCATCGCGCCCGACATCCTGCTGGTCCGCGCCGACCGCGCTATCCCCAAGGAAGAGCGCAGAAAACTGTCGCTGTTCTGCAATGTGCGCGAAAGCGCCGTGATCCAGGCGCTCGACGTGCCGCATATCTACGACGTGCCGATGGCCTATCACAAGGAAGGGCTCGATTCGGAAGTCCTGGCCGCCTTCGGCATCGATCCGGCGCCGAAGCCGCGTATGGAGCCGTGGCAGGCGGTGTCCAACCGCATCCACAATCCGGAAGGCGAGGTGACCATCGCCGTTGTCGGCAAATATACCGGCCTCAAGGACGCCTACAAATCGCTGATCGAGGCGCTGTCGCATGGCGGCCTGGCCAATCACGTCAAGGTCAAGCTCGACTGGATCGAATCGGAGATCTTCGAAAAGGAGGATCCGACGCCGTGGCTGGAAAAGGTGCATGGCATCCTGGTTCCCGGCGGCTTTGGGGAGCGCGGCTCGGAAGGCAAAATCCTGGCGGCGAAGTTCGCGCGTGAGCGAAAAGTGCCGTATTTCGGCATCTGCTTCGGCATGCAGATGGCCTGCATCGAGGCGGCGCGGTCGCTGGCCGGCGTCGAGCATGCGTCTTCGACCGAGTTTGGTCCGACCGAGGAACCGGTCGTCGGCCTGATGACCGAATGGCTGAAAGGCAACATGCTGGAGAAGCGCCGCGAAACCGGCGATCTCGGCGGCACGATGCGGCTCGGCGCCTATCAGGCCGAGCTCGCCAAGGGCTCCAAGATCGCCGAGATCTACGGCGACACTCAGATTTCCGAGCGCCATCGCCACCGCTACGAGGTCAATGTCGACTACAAGGAGCGGCTTGAGGATTGCGGCCTGGTGTTCGCCGGCATGTCGCCCGACGGCGTGCTGCCGGAAACGGTCGAATACCCGGACCATCCCTGGTTCATCGGCGTGCAGTATCATCCGGAACTGAAAAGCCGGCCGCTCGACCCGCATCCGCTGTTCGCCAGTTTCATCGAGGCAGCGGTGGAGCAGAGCCGGCTGGTGTAGGCCGGTCGGCCATGCAGACCTATGTCGCGCTGCTTTACAGCATCATTCTGGGCGAGGGCCGCCGGGTCGTCATGGCCGATCTCAAGGCCATGGCGGAAGATCTCGGGCTGAAGAACCCGCGCACCCTGGTGGCGACCGGAAATCTGGTCTTCGAGGCGCCGGCAACTGATATTGCCGACCTTGAACAGCGGCTGGAGGCAGCCTTCGAAAAAACCTTCGGCCGCCATGTCGACATCATCGTGCGTGGTGCCAAGGACTGGCTGAAGCTTGCCGCCGGCAATCCGTTCCCGGCCGATTCGGCCAAAGCAGGCGATCAGGTGGCCGTACGGGTGATGCGCAAGCCTGCGCCCGTGGAGGCCGTGACGGGGCTCCAGGCCTATGCCGGCGAGGATGAAAAAGTGACTTCGGTCGGCGGCGACATCTGGGTCGTCTTTTCGCGCGAGAGGCCAAGCTCGCGGCTGCTTGCGGCGATGAATCACAAGCGCATGGGCACGGGCACGTCGCGCAACTGGAACACGGTGCGCAGATTGGCCGAGATGCTCGGGTAGGTTTTGGGGCGGCTCTCGCCGCCCCAAAATTCACCTTGTCAGGCCTTCGCGGTCCTGGCGCCGGCGCCCAAAGCGGCGGTGCGCAGCACGTAGTAGATGATGCCGGCGATCGCCACGCCGAAGAACCAGCCATAGACACCCCACCAGGACGGCAGCCAGTTGGTGAAGTTGGGCAGGATCGACGAGAAGATGGCGCCGATGCCGGCGGCGATGAAGGCGTTGACGTGCCAGCCGCCCTGGAAGCGGAATTCGCCATCTTCGCGATAAAGCGCCTCGACGTCGACCTCACCCTTCCGGATCAGGTAGTAGTCGACCATCATCACCCCGAAGATCGGCCCCATCGTCGCGCCGATGATGTTGACGAAGGAAGCCGCACTGCCTTCCCATGGCGCGAAGGGATAGAGCAGCAGGGCGATCACGGCCGCGATATAGCCGCCCTTCTTGAAGTCGATCTGCCTGGGAAAGACATTGGAGAAGTCGAAGGCCGGCGAGACGAAGTTCGCCACGACGTTGATGCCAAGCGTCGCAACTGCAAAGGTCAGGGCAGCAAGGGCTGCCAGGAACCAGCTGTCGAATTTCGCCGATATCTGGTCGGGATGCAGCAGCACCTCGCCATAGACGTCAAAGGCGGCAATGGTGGTGACGCCGGCCACCAGAGAAAACAGGATCAGGTTGATCGGCAGGCCCCAGATGTTGCCCTTGCGCAGCGATGCCTTGTCAGGCGCGTAACGGGCGAAATCGCAGAAATTGAGATAGAGCGCCGAGAAATAGGTGACCCAGATCGCGGCCACCGCAAACAGCGAGGTCCAGGAGCCAGGCGTGCCGGGCACGCCCGCATCCTTCGTCTTGTCCAGCAGCACGTCCATCGGGATGTCGCTGGTGAAGGCAAATCTCCCGGATTTGACACAGAGATAGATCGCCAGGATCAGCATCATCACCCACACCGCGGGGCCGGCCCAGTCCTGGAAGCGGCGGACCGTTTCCATGCCGTTCTGGATGATCAGCAATTGCAGCCCCCAGATGACCACGAAGCAGATCACCTCCAGGCCGGTATGACCGAGGAAGTGCGTGCTGGCGTTGAAATCGGCGAACCATTGCGTGCGGATCAGCAGCGCCACGATCGCGCCCGAGGCGGCGGCAGTCTGCGCGCCGTACCAGAAGCAGGCGACGACGGCGCGCACCAGCGCCGGTATGTTGGCGCCCCAGATGCCGAAAGAGGCGCGGGCAAGCACGGGGTAGGGCACGCCCGTCTTCACGCCGGCATAGCCGACCATGTTCATCAGCGCGTAGATGATCAGCGAGCCGATGCCTATGGCGATGATGAAATTGACGAAGCCGCCGCAGAACAGGAACAGACTGGCGGCAAGATAGTAGCCCCAAAGGCTGTGGACGTCCGACGTCCAGACGTTGAAGATCGAGAATGGTCCCCAGTTTCGAACTTTGGCCGGAGCCAAATCCTCGTTGTACAGATCAGGTGAAGCACCCTGTATCGTCATGGCAATGTTCCCCTTTTGCAGCACGCGCCCTCACGCGTTGGCCGCGTGCAGGTTAAGCCTGCCGCAGGGGAACCGACAAGCAACCTATTTGCCGGCTTTGGCCTTAAAGATATTCAATGAGAACTGCGATTATCGATGCAAGGCGATGGTGGGTCATCGCTGGACCACGGATGAGTCGAGGTTCGACGCGGGGATTCCAATCTGAAGCGGTGGCTCCCGACATTTTCGGTTGGGGGGCATCTAAGCGATTGCCATCACCTGCTTGTGGTCCGCGACTTCGGCGAGCAGCCAATCCTGAAACAGACCGGTGCCTGGCTTGTTGCCGATGCTGCGACGCTGATGCAGGTAAATGCCGGCCGGATAGGTGTGGCGGGCACGGAACGGCGCGACCAGCTTGCCTTGCTGCAGAAAATCTTGCGCCATCATCGTGTCCGCAAGCGCTATTCCGGCGCCATTGATCGCTTCGCGCATGATCAAGGTGCAATCATCCAGTGTTGTGCTGGATTTTGGCGTCGTTTCCAGAACGCCTTCCTGCTCCAGCCAACGCTTCCATCTCATGGTTTCGCATTCATGGATCAGATGATGATTGACCAGATCGGCCGGCGATCGCAGCGGCACAGGCCCCTCCAGAAGCGAAGGCGCACAGACCGGCGTCAAAAGCAGCGGGATCAGCAGCGTCAGAGCCGGGCCGGCCTTGTAGACGAACTCGTCGACAATGGCCAAATCGAAGTTGGCGCGCTTGCCTGAAGTGGAGATCTCCAGATCCACCGACGGATGCAACCGGCGAAAGTTCGGCAACCGGTCCGCCAGCCAAAGGTTCAGAACGGTGGGCACGCACAAGACCCGAACACGTTGGATCTTGCCGTGGCGCGACCCCTCGGAGAGGCTGACGTCATCGGTGGCGCGCCAGATCGCTTCGAACGCCTCCGAGAGGCTGCGCGCATAGTAGGAGCCCCTTATGGTTGGCGTTATCTGGCGAAAACCGCGTTCGAACAGGTCCTGGCCAAGATTTCGTTCAAGCGCGCGGATGTGCCGGCTGACAGCCGAGGGTGTCAGATGCAGTTCTTCCGCCGCGTCCTTGACGCTGCCAAGGCGAGCGGCGGCCTCGAAAGCGCGCATGCCATTGAGTGAGGGAAGGGCCATTGGCCGATCATGAATTGTGAGTTGAGTTTTTGTCAATCGACATGGGCAGAATTCGCGTTTGATCGCCTGCCCTGTTAGGGGATACCCAGATGACAAGAGCAATTAAGTCGTCTCAAGAAAGCGACTATTTGGGGACCGGCATTATACCACGAACGGCGGAGACCGGCTTGACCAGTCTCCACCGGGGTGAGCGAAGCGTTGCTCGCTACCCGGCTGGTATTGCCGCAATCGGAGAGAGCGCCAGCCTATGCCTCAATCGCCAGCGCCGGTTTTCGAGACCGCGGACGAGATTTCCTCGGAAGCCTCCGTCGTCGTGATCTTGCAAACTGCCCAAACAGGCTTCGGCCCGCGGGCAGCCGCCTTGGATGCCGAGATGGGCGGGATTCTCTCGCGCGCCTGCTCCGACCCGGCCGCCTTGATCGAATCCGGCACCTGCATCGATCTTATTGCCCCGCAGTCCGTATCGACCAAGCGCGTGGTCGTCCTGGCCCTGGGCAAAGCTGAAGCCGTAACCACCCTATCACTGGCGCGCGCCGGCGGTCTGCTTGCCGCGCATCTCGAGGGCAAGGGGGAATGCGCGCCCACCCTGGTCCTGGACCCGATCGCCGGCGTTGACCTGCCCGGCGCCGAAATCCTGGCGCGTGTCGCGCTTGGCATGCGGCTACGCCGCTATCGTTTCGATATGCGCAACCGGCGGCAAGGGGCGGGAGCGGATAGAACCTTGCGGGTGAAACTGGTAGGGGCTCGCGGCCCGGATCTGACAGCGGCGCTGGCGCGGATCAATGCCATCGCCGACGGCGTCGAATATGCACGCACCT
>NZ_RZQP01000027.1:0-40339 GCF_003998165.1 Mesorhizobium sp. M7A.F.Ca.US.007.01.2.1
AACGTGTTTGGCCCGCACCCCCAGAAAACCGCCGACGTCGATGACAACGGATTTCGCCTGCCCATCCTTGTCGAACACGACGTCGCTGACCTTGCCGATGTTTTCGGCATCGTCGCCGGTGCCGTTGTAGACGGACTCACCGATGATGTTGGTGACGATGCTGCCCTCTGCGCGTGCCACAGGAGCGGCGGCGGGCTCCTGGACGGCGGGCGTGGCAGGCGCCGTATTTGTTGCGTTCTGCGCATAGGCGCCGGTCGCGACAAAGGTTGCGAGCGCCGTCGTGGCTAAAAGATTGCGGATCATGGTAGTCTCTCCTCGTGCCTGATCTCATGCGCCGCGTCTTCCTTGGGGAACGCGGCATCTACAGGTTCACAACGTCGTGACCGGGTCAGTTGTTCCGACAAAGCGCTGCGGTCCGGGGACGAAACCACGGAAATTATTGAGCCGCTGGGGTAGTCACCCCGTGGCAAGAGGAACCTTTCTGTCGACGCCGCGTTTCAGCCGTTGGCTGGGTATATCCCGGCCGCCTTTTGGCTGACCTGGTGGAGCGGGGCATGAGATTTGCAGCGGTGCTGAACCGGGACGGCGGCACTTTGCGCACCACCGACCTCGCCGCTTTCTCCGACAGGATGCATCAGACGTTGGAAACGGCAGGCCACTCGCTCAGCATCGAAATTGTCGCCGGCAAGGATGTGGTGGAGACGCTGGACAACGCCGCTTCGCGTCGCTCGGTCGACATCGTGCTGGCAGGTGGCGGCGACGGGACCATTTCCGCCGCGGCCGCCCGACTGATGGGCACGAAGAAGGCGCTTGCCATATTGCCAGCCGGCACCATGAACCTGTTCGCACGCGGGTTGGGCATTCCGCAGTCGCTCGACGGGGCGCTGAAATCCTTCGCCGACGGCGAAATCATTGCTGTCGATGTGGCGACGGCCAATGGCCAACCTTTCGTGCACCAGTTCTCGATCGGCATGCACGCGAAGATGGTGCAACTGCGCCAGAAGATGGAGTTCGGTTCGCGGTTGGGAAAGATCCGCGCCTCGGCCAAGGCGGCTTGGGCAACGATCAACAATCCACCTGCGATGAATGTGACGCTCAGCATCGGCGATGCCGAAATGGCGGCACGCATCACCGGCATCGGCATCACCAACAACTTATTCGGTGAAGGCCATCTGCCTTATGCCGACAATCCTGCGGGCGGCGTGCTCGGTGTCTATGTCACGGTGGCGAAGCAGCGCGCCGAACTGGTCAAGTTCTTCTTCAACATGGCGCGCGGCAAATGGCGCGACAACGAACATGTCGAAATCCACCAGACAAACAGAACGGTGCTGAAAATCCATTCGGGCAGCCACAAATTTCGCGCCGTCATGGACGGCGAACTGGTCAGGCTTGACCGTGAAACGGTAATCGAGATCCAGCCTGGCGCACTGAATGTATTGGTTCCGGCGAGCGCGGCCCAGTCGAGAGCCGCCTGATGAGGTGCGACGCAACGGACAGGCCGGCTTTACCCGGCAGGAGCCTGCTCGGTGGTGTTGGGCGGTGTGGGCACATGCTGTTCATCGCTGTTAGGCGCCTTGATCAACACACCATAGATCTCGGCAATGCCCCATGCAGCAAACACCAGAAGCAGTGCGGCGATCAGGATCCGAAATCCATGCCAGCCCCATCGCCCCTGCCGCGCCTTGTTTTCTGGAATGATCTTGGCCATGCTCGATCCCTGTCTCATTCGGCACCAACTGGCGCGCCCGGCAAATCATGGTCGGGTAACGGTTCCTCGCTAGGATGGTTCCGGAAAAGCGTGCTGGCCTTGCACCAGCGCAAGCATGCGGCGACGAAGACCGGGACGAGGCAATTGGGGTGATTGGCAAGACGCAAACAGCACCCGATCTGCCGGCCGAAGTTGCGCTAGCAGTCATGGATGTCGACCGGCTGGCCGTGCTGCACGGATTGGAGATGCTGGATACGGCGGCCGACCCCGATTTCGACCGCGTCAGCAGCCTTGCCGCAGCGGTGATGCAGGTGCCGATGGCCCTGGTCACACTCGTCGACCTTGAACGGCATTGGTTCAAATCCTGCTTCGGCCTGGACGAGACCGAAACCGCGACCAACGTCTCCTTCTGCGCCCATGCGATTGCCGCCGGCGACGAGCCGATGGTGGTCGTGGATGCAACGGCGGACCCCCGTTTCAAGACCAACCCGCTGGTCACCGGAAAGCACCATGTCCGCTTCTATGCCGGCGCGCCGATGATCGTGGCAGGTGCCCGCATCGGCACGCTGTGCGTGCTCGACCGCGAGCCGCATGGTTTTCCATCCCGAGCCGAGCTCGACCAGTTGAAGGCGCTCGCCGGCCTCGCCGCCAGCCTGTTCACCCTAAAGGACGCAACCCGCAGCGGCGCGATCGCCGAGGCCGCACTTGCGCGCGAGGAAAAACGACGCGCCATCGCACTCGATGCGGCCTCGCTCGCCAGCTGGGCATGGGATATCCGCACCGATGTCATCGAATGCGACACATTGATGTCGGAGCTGTTCAACCTGCCGCGCTCCAACCGGCTGCGCGCACGCGACATCCTCACCGCCATCGATCCGCGCGACGTCTACCAGACCGAAACCCGCTTTCGCGACGCCTTGACCGGCAGCGACGACTATTTCGGCGAATACCGGGTGAAGGGCTTTCACCCGCCGCGCTGGCTCGCCACGCGCGGCCGTGTGATCGAGCGTGACGGCGACGGCAAGCCGACATTGATCTTCGGCGTCAATTACGACATCTCCGAGCGCAAGCTCGGCGACGAACGGCAACGGCTGCTGCTGCGTGAACTCAACCATCGCGTCAAGAACACTCTGGCGACCGTCCAGGCGCTGGCAACCCAGACCGTGCGCCATGCCCGCCAGCCGAGCGAGTTCCTCGAGGCCTTCGGCGCCAGGCTTCAGGCCTTGGGCATCGCCCACAATCTGTTGTCGGACCGCGAGTGGCGTGGCATCGGCATCAGTGAACTCGTCCAGATCGAGGTCAGACCTTTCGAAACGGCCGAGCAGCCGCGCATGACGATCTCCGGCGACGACCTGCTGCTGTCGCCCGACCAGGCCGTCGGGCTTGGCCTGATCCTGCATGAACTCGCCAGCAACGCGCTGAAATATGGCTCGCTGTCGGTGCCGTCAGGCAGGGTCGACCTCGGCTGGAGGACGCAAGGCAGGAAGGATGCCCGGCGTCTTGTGCTGACCTGGCGCGAAAGCGGCGGGCCGCAAGTCGCTCCGCCGGATCGGCAAGGCTTCGGCTCTATCCTCATTCGCCGCAGCCTGGCCAAGGTCATTTCCAGCGAAGTGACCCATGAATTCCGGCCGGAAGGCGTGTTTGCCGAAATATCGATGCCCCTGGAAGAGCTGTCGAAGTGATCTCCCAACAGCTCTACGTCCGCTCGCTCTCATCCGGATCGTCGGATTTCACATTCTCGCGGTAGATGGCGTAGGCCGCGAGCGCCACGGCCGGCCCCAGAATGGCGCCGAGACCGCCTTTTCCCTTGAGCAGGCTCGGCAGCACGGCGAGTGCGGCGGTGACGCCGATCGCCTTCATGTCGGCATTGCGGCGCTGCGCCCGGCGCCGGGCGCGCGAACCTGCGGATATCCGGTAGATCAGCAGGATAAGTCCGGCGAGCACCAGGAAACCGGCGCCAAACCCCAGTGCGGCGGCAAGCGACCCGTAGCGCATCGCCGTCCAGATATAGGCGGCCCCGACCAGAAAGCCGAGACCGCAAAGCGCAGCGGCCATGGCGATCACATAGACGATTGCCGCCGTGCGCGCCCGATGAACGGCGGCCACGGTTTCCCCCGAGGCGAGGCCCGAGATCAGGGTTGCCAGCATTCCCATCTGTAGCGCGACTAGCGACGCGCGATGAGCGCGAAAAGGAAGCCGACGCCAGCGGCGATTGCCAGTGACGTCACCGGCTTTTCACGCACGCTTGCCATCATCTGCGCTTCGATGTCCTTGGCATTGCTGCGCAAGCTGTCAAAGGCTGCTTCGCCCTGCGCGCGCAACTGCTCGACCCCTTCTGTCGCTGCACGGCGCGCGGTGCCATAGCCATGCTCGCCGGTCTTGGCCAGTTGTTTGGTGAGCTTGTCGATGTCGGCCTTCAACTGCCTGATGTCGGCTTCCAGGTCCGCATTTGCACGGGCGTCGGTTGCGGTCTTTCCTGCGGCAGTGGCCATGGCTTAACTCCTTGTGATTGCTCGGTTTCAAACGCGCTGCGCGCCTCATGGTTCCGACACTGCGGACACAGTAGCCGAAAACGCATCGGCGCGCACCCGATCCGCCGGCTTCGCAAAAAGACGCTTCCTCAGATTAGTGGCCGGCGCGCCTCGCCCAGTCCTTCCCAGCCGGCGAGCCGCTTGAGCCCTTCATTGTCGGAGACCGCGCAGCCGCCGTCGCGCCAGACGATCAGCTTGCGATCCATCAGCTTGCGGATCGTCTTGTTGGTGTGAACCAGCGACAGGCCGAGCGTATCGGCAATGTGCTGCTGCGTGATCGGTATCTGGACGGATTGGCTGCCATTCAGTCCGACGACCTTTGCCCGGCTGCCGATGAAGGCGATGAGATAGGCGGCGCGCTCGATCGCACTGCGGCGCCCGAGGCTGAGCAGATTCTCGTCCAGCATCCGCTCCTCGCGCGATGCGATCCAGGTGATGTCGTAGGCCAGCCCGGGATGATTGCGGTACAGCTCGTGCAGATATTCGCGCTCGAAAACACACAGCAGCATCGGTGAGAGTGCCTCGACGGAATGCTGCATCTCGCCCATCACACTGCCTTGCAGGCCGATCAGATCCCCGGGCATGAGATAATTGAGGATCTGGCGACGGCCGTCCCGCAGCAGCTTGTAGCGAAACGCCCAGCCGGAGAGCACGGTGTAGAGATGGGCGCTATGGCTTCCCTCCACCAGCACCGTGTCGCCCTTGTCGACCGCGAGTTCGCCCTTCTTGAATTTGCTGATGAAGGCCAGCTCCTGTTTTTCGAAGTCGCGGAAAACCGGCAACGGCCGCAATGGGCAGTTCTCGCAGGGATATTGGCGGCTGGAGAAAGCGTTATTGTTCTGGACTGACATTTCGCCCCCTTCGAAAGCCCGCTCGACCCCCTTCGAAAGCCGCTCTTGGAGAGCCGCGTTTCAACGCGTTGCAAGGATTGAGGTTCCGCCCGCTGGCCACATGTCTTTTTTAAATGACAGCAAGCCAATTAGCGATCATGACTCCGGCGTTTCAAGGAGTCTTTGCCTGTGCCCACATTGCTTGACGGATTGCGGATTCTCGTTTTGGAGGACGAATTTCTCATCGCCATGGATGTCGAGCAACTTTGCCGCGATCATGGCGCCGATGAGGTGGTGATCGCCCGTGACCTGACCGAGGTCGATGGCCGGGAAGTCGCCACGCGATTCGATGCAGCCATTGTCGACTTGATGCTGGGCGGCGCCTCGACGATCGATTTCGCTTCCGGGCTGCGCGCGGCAGGCATACCTTTCGTGTTTGCGTCCGGCTATTCGGATGCGGATGAAATCAAGGCATCGTTTCCGGGCGTCAGGCTGGTTGGCAAACCCTATTCAGGCGAAGACCTGGTGCAAGCGGTCGCGGCGGCCTGCGGACGCGCTTGAGACGCGATCGCGGTCAGCTCGCCGGCGAACTCGTTACCTGGGCCGAAATCGCGTCCGGACCATACTCGTCCTCACCTGATATTTTCAGGATCTCCTGCAAGCGGGTACGGGCTCGGCTGACGCGGCTCTTGATCGTCCCCACCGCGCAGCCGCAGATCTCCGCGGCCTCCTCGTAGGAGAAACCAGATGCGCCGATGAGGATGATGGCTTCGCGTTGGTCCTCCGGCAACTGCTCCAGCGCCCCGCGAAAGTCCTTCAGGTCGAGTTGACCGTGCTGGGCCGGATGAACGGCAAGCCTCGCCGTCATGATACCGTCGCTGTCCTGCACTTCGCGCCCGCGCTTGCGCATTTGCGAATAGAACTCGTTGCGCAGGATGGTGAAAAGCCAGGCCTTGAGATTGGTGCCGGGCTGGAAGCTCTCATGCTTGTCCCAAGCCTTGACGAGTGTTTCCTGGACGAGGTCGTCGGCTTTATCGGCATTTTGCGTCAGCGACACGGCAAACGCGCGCAGACTTGGGATTGCCCCAAGCAGATCAGTCTTGAAGCCTTGTGAGACCGCGGCCATGCCTCAGTCCTTCTTCTGTGCGGGTTCAGCCTGTTCCAGTTGGCTAAGCAACTGGGAAAAGCGATCCGGCACATCGTCGGAGACCAGCGCGTCGTAATATTGTTTGAGTTTGCGTCCGATTTCGGAGTTCGGCCCAAGAGCGTCACCAGAACCGTTCCGGCGCCTGCTCTCGGCGCCAGTCAGAATATCTTTCGTCATATCCTTCATTTTGCCCTTGTATTCCCAGCGCTCAAGCCGCTCTTACCGTACTCAACACAACGCAAGCGGCGCCCTCGTCTGGTTGCCCATCCCCACCACAAACGCCACTTCCCGGCTTTTGTTCCGTCGAGGTGGAACTTTTTCAAAAAATCCGCGTTATCAGGGCTTGCAGTCAGCTTGACCTGCTACGCAATCGCGTCATTCTGAGGGAGACGTCTTACCATGAGCTTATCCGCCACCATCGCACCACATCTGCCCTTCCTGCGCCGCTTCTCGCGGGCTGTTTCCGGGTCGCAAGAGAGTGGTGACGCGCTGGTCGCTGCGATGCTTGAAGCCATCATCGCCGATATCGAGATATTTCCCGAAGCATCGAGCGACCGCATCGCGCTGTACAAGGTTTTCGCCAAGCTTTTCACATCGGTCGCCATCCGCGTTCCACAGGAACAGGCGCAATCGGCGTGGGAACAGCGCACCGCCGCCAATCTGAATGCGATTGCACCACGGCCCCGTCAGGCCTTCCTGCTCGTGGCGGTCGAAGGCTTCAGCGAGGAGGAAGCGGCTGAGATCCTTGACGTCGGTGACCAGGAGTTTTCAGAGTTGCTTGCCCAGGCGAGCAACGAGATATCCCGTCAGGTGGCAACCGACGTTCTGATCATCGAGGATGAACCGCTGATCGCCATGGATATCGAAGAAATGGTCGAGAGCCTCGGGCACCGCGTCGTTGGAACGGCGCGCACCCATGCCGAGGCAGTGATGATGTTCGGCAAGACGCGGCCGAAGATGGTGCTGGCCGACATCCAGCTTGCCGACGGCAGTTCCGGCATCGAGGCCGTGAACGAAATCCTGTCATCGACGTCGGTGCCGGTCATCTTCATCACCGCCTTCCCCGAGCGCCTGCTGACTGGTGAACGACCGGAACCGGCCTTCCTGGTCACCAAGCCGTTCAATCCCGACATGGTCAAGGCGCTGATCAGCCAGGCACTGTTCTTTGACCGGCAGGCGAAAGCCGCCGCATAGTCGGGAATTGGGAGTGGAGGAATTGACGAACCCAAGGCGATAGCCTCGCTCCCGAATCTCTCCAGATGATCAATTCGTCACTTCGTGCCGCCTGATGCACCCGGGCGGCGACGTTGAATTCCTGCGCTTCCGCTCGAACGATTTGCAAGCACGGTCTTTTTCGGCAAAGGGTGGGAACAAACCGCAACCACCCACGTTTTCATCGCACCATTCGAAGGAGATGGATCATGCTTTACTGGGCGCTCGTATTTCTCGTCGTTGCCATCATCGCCGGCGCGCTTGGTTTCGGCGGCATCGCCGGTACCTCCGCCGGCATAGCGCAGATATTGTTTTTCATCTTCCTCGCCTTCCTGGTCATTTCGCTTCTTGCGGGCCTGTTCAAACGGGCTTCGTAAGGACGGACGGCCGAACACTGGAAGCCGCACCCCTCAAACGGTTTCCAGCCACCGCCGGGCGGTGTCCCTCAAAGGACGCCGTCCGGCGGACCGTTTTTGGCGGCGGGTTTTCCGGAAACCTGTTTGGAACCCATTCAACGATGAGCCGTTCAGCCTGAATTGGGTGGACAGATTGGCCGATGGGTTCCAGGACCGGAAACAGGAAAGACGCCGTGCAAAGCGATGAAGTCATCGCCCTCCATCCCGCCGACAGCGGCATGCAGCTCGGCCGTGCTCTTCTTCACGCGTTGCACAATGCCGGCATTTCCGTTCTCTACCAGGATCGCGAGATGAAAACCGTATGGGCGCGCAACATGCGTGCGCCCTGGGTTTCGGACACCGCCGACAGCATCGGCATCCTGCCGGAGGCGCAGGCCGACCGCATCGGCGCGGCCAAGCGCGACGTCATTGCATCCGGCAACCCCCAACGTCTCGAGATCAGCGTTCCCGTCGAGGATGGCAGCCGCTGGTTCGAGGTGTGGATCGATGCCGATCACGGCGATGGTGGCACCGTGCAAGGCGTCGTCACCACGATGGTCGAGACGACGGAGCAGAAGCGCCGCGAGCAGACCCTGACGACGCTGTTGCGAGAGGTGAGCCATCGCTCGAAAAACCTGCTGGCGATCATCCAGAGCATAGCCACCCAGACCGGCCGCTACTCCGACAGCATCGGCGATTTCCTGACACGCTTTCGCGGCCGGCTGCAATCGCTGGCCTCGTCCCAGGATCTCGTGACCTCTTCCAACTGGCGGGGTGCAGCACTTCGCGAACTCGTATCGGGCCAGGTTGGCCGCTATGGCGGCGATCCGGTTCGGAGCCTGAGGTTTCAGGGGGCAAACCCCTATCTCAATCCCAACGCTGCCTTGCATATCGGCCTTGCGATGCATGAACTCGCCGTCAATTCGGTGAGCTACGGCGCCCTGTCGCGGCCCGGCGGGTACGTCAATGTTACAGCCAACCTGACCGCCGACGACACGGGAACCTCCCTGTCCCTGACATGGGCGGAGGCAATCGGCGCCAGTGATGTCAGGCGTAGCGAGAAGCGCTTCGGCAGCGTCGCACTCGAACGGGTCGTGCCGGCGTCACTGAACGGAACGGCGACGCTCGAAATCGCGGCTGGCCGCCTTGAATACCGCCTTGTCGTTCCGCACGGCAATTTCGAGACGGATTGAGCGACCTTCCTTAACCCGCCGTTCACCATAAAAGCAGATGCTGTTTTTCCCAGATACCGCTGGAACTTGTTGCATCACCGAACATTTCCGCAGCAGGATTTACAGCATGGTGGGAGGAATGCCTTGACGGTTGCCGACATGAACAGACTGGAGCAGGCCGCCCGGATTTCCATGGGCGAGTTTGAGGACTCAGAGGCTTCCACGCCACCGCTGGCTCCTGTTCCCAACGGAGCTTTGCGCCTAGTTGCGCTGGCCTTGGTGGCGGTGATCATGGCGGTCGCCCTGCACCAACTGGTCTACTAGGCCACCTCGTTTCGGCCGGTGGCCGAATCGGCTGTAGCGCCATCTTATTTCCCCGGCCGATCAAGCCAGCCAGGAACTTTGGCGAATGTAGACCGTTACTATGGCGAGAGGACTTCTCGCCATGGAACATATCGCTGCATTGTTGCTGGTCATCGGTTGCTCGAACACGATGGCCGACTGCCGTGAACTCCAGGTGCCCGTAAGCGTTTTCGCGACGGCCGAGCAATGCGTGGCCGAACGCCCATTCGTCTTGGGCGACGTGCAAGGGCAGGCTGACCACATCGTCGCCAAATGCCTTGCGGTCGATCCGGCGCTTGAGGACGACTATGATCAGATCGTCTGGAATGTGCGCGCCGATGGTACGCTTGACGCGTCTTTGGCAATTTCCAGCCTGGTAATGGCATCGAACACGATACGCCCAGAAAAAGACTATCTTCACCAACAATAGATTGCAGCAGCAAAGGCCGTCATTTCATGCTAAATGGCGGCTGGAGCTTACTAAAGTGAGGACACAAAGTGAGGAGTGACTCTATGCGGAAGATGATTATTGCCCTGGTTGCGGTGGTCGCGGTCAGCGGCTGCACCTCGACTGAGAAGGACGTGGTTGGCGGCGGCTTGATCGGCGCCGGTGTCGGCGGCTTGGTCGGCGGCGGTAAGGGCGCGCTGATCGGCGCGGCCGTGGGTGCCGGTTCCGGCCTGCTGGTGCGCAACCTGCGCAACGGCTATTGCCAATATCGCGATCATCGCGGCCGGATCTACACGGCTCGCTGCAACTAATTCGGCGATAATCGAAACGTCGATCCGGAGGCCGGTCCGCCGGCTTCCGGGTTTTTGATGTCTGGATGCTTCCCCTTGTCGGCAACGGTCGCGCTCAATTGGCGAGTGGAATTTTGATTTCCACGTTCAGCCCATTGGCTTGGTAATCCCGTTTGATCGTACCGCGCAATTCGCGCGTCACGTTGAGGTCGATCAGCTTGGTGCCGAATCCGGTCTCGGCGGGCGCTTCAAGTTTCTTCTGCCCGTTTTCGCGCCAGTTGAGAGCCAGCATCCTGTCGCGCCCTCGGCCTTCGAGCGACCAGTCCACCTTCAGCGCCCCAACGGAATTGCCGGCCTCGCCGTATTTCAGCGCATTCGTCGCCAGTTCGTGGAAGGTCAGGCCGAGCGCTTGCGTCGTGGTTTCGTCGAGCAGCACCTGTGGTCCCGACAACAGCTCATCGGGCAGCTCCTTGCCGAACACCTGACCCAGCTCGATGCGCAGGAGATCGCCAAGATCGGCCTTCTGCCAGCGTGAGCGCGTCAGCATGTCCTGGGAGGCCGCCATCGCCTGCAGCCTAGCCGAGAAGGACGCTGAAAACTCGTTGACGTCGGTCGCCCGCGATGCCGTCTGACGCGCGATCGCCAGCACCCTGGTGATCGAATTCTTGATGCGATGCTTCATCTCCTGCAGCATCAGGTCTTTTTCGACCAGGCTCTTTTCCGTCGTTTCGTGCAATCGCGACGCTGCCTCATAGGCCCGCTCCTGATAGCGCGCCACAAGCGCGATTGCGCCCGCCAACAGCAGGCCGAACAGCCCCAGCATCACCGGAATGGCGCGCGACGACGGCTGCGAGAAGGCGCTTGTCGGCCGGAACAGGACAGTCCATGGCTGTCCGGCGACGATGATCTTTCGCGTGACCAGCAGCCTGTTCCCGAAAGTGGAAGCCGGCGGCGTCTCCGACCGGAACAACAGATTGTCGCCGTTCACGGCACCATCGCCATCATAGATTTCGGTGTTGACCGGCAAAAGCGGCGACCGGCTGAGCGCGGTCTGGAACAGATCGCGAGCCCGAAAGGCCGCATAGAGAAAACCTGATGTCGAGGATCTCGAAGCATTGATGACGTCGGGAGCGGTTTCGACATTGAGCCGCACGAAAACGAAGAAGCCGGTGAACGTCTGCGCGGCGCCCGTGTCCTGGCCCAGCTGCACCAGCCCGCTGGCGTGCTGCTGGTCGTCGGACATCGCCTTTTCGATCGCCGCACGCCGCACCGGTTCGCTGAACATGTCGTAGCCGATGCCGGCCTGATTGGATGGATCCAGCGGTTCGAACAGCACGATAGGGGTGCGCCAGGGTTGCGTGGTATCCGGGTAGATTGGATGACTGACGCCATAATCGTGCAGCATGTCGCGTTCGACCGTCGCCTCGTCGCCCGTCTTTGCCAGCCTGAGAAAGCCGATGCCGCGCAAGCCGGCGAAATTCTTGTCGACATCGAGCGCGGTGAAGAACGCCTTGAACTCACTGCGAGAAATACCGCCATTGCGGGCGTCGAACAGGGCCTGCGTCGAGCGCAGCAGCGACAGATGCAGGTCGATGCGGCTCTCGATCCGGTTGAGCGCATCGTCGGCAGTCGCCTCGAACTTGATGCGCGCGGCTTCCTGCGTGGCGAAGTAGGCAAAACCTGCCATCACCATGCTGATCAGCGCGACGGCGATAAAGGCGATGATCGGGAAAAGCTTCTTCAACGGATCGTGCGGTCCCTGAGCAATGTCGGACCTTTATGCGCAAGTCGCCCTGCCAACACAATGCCAAGGCCAAGCCATCCCTACGGCTGGCATATCACGTGTCCGGCAACCGCGATCTGGCTTGATCTCAGGCCGCGATCTTCAGCGCGCCCGGTCCGGGAATGGCGCCTGGCGGGCATTTGCCCAGAATGATCATGCCCAGCACCTCGTCCTGGGTGACATCAGTGGTGCGGGCGGTGCCGACCACCTGGCCGTTCTTCATGACGCAGACCCGGTCGGCAAGCTCGAACACATCGTGGATGTCGTGGCTGATCAGGAAGATGCCGATGCCGTCGGACTTCAGCTGCTTGACCAGTTCGCCGACCTGCGCCGTTTCCTGCGGACCAAGTGCGGCCGTCGGCTCGTCCATGATCAGGATGCGGGCGTTGAACAGGATCGCACGCGCGATCGCCACCGATTGCCGCTGGCCGCCCGACAGCTTGATCACCGGCTCCTTGAAACGCTGGAACCGGGGATTGAGCCGACCCATCACCTTGCGCGCCTCGGCCTCCATGGCAACGTCGTCGAGCGTGCCCCAGGCGGTCATCAACTCGCGGCCGAGGAACAGATTGGCGGCGGCGTCGACATTGTCGGCCAACGCCAGCGTCTGGTAGATCGTCTCGATGCCGTATTTCTTGGCGTCGCGCGGGTTGGAGATCGATGCCTCCTCGCCGTTGACGAAGATCTGGCCCGAATCGCGCTTGTAGGCGCCGGACAGGATCTTGATCAATGTCGACTTGCCGGCGCCATTATGGCCAAGCAGCGCCACGACCTCGCCGGGGAAAAGATCGATCGAGGCGTCGTCGACGGCGCGGATGCCGCCAAACGCGATCGAGATGTTCCTCATGTCGATCAGCGCGGTGGCTGCAGGAGCAGTCTTGTCAGTCATGGCATGCCCTCCTAGACGCGCTTGCGATAGACGGTGTCGAGCCACACGGCGATCACCAGTACGGCGCCGACGACGATGCTCTGCAGCGGCGAGTCGACACCAAGCAGCACCATGCCGGACTGCAGCGACTGCATCAGCAGGGCGCCGAGCATGGCGCCGATGATCGTTCCCGACCCGCCGGCTAGCGATGTGCCACCGATCACGGCGGCTGCAATGACGAGCAGCTCGTCGAGCGTTCCAAGCACGTTGGTGGCCGAATTCTGCCGGGCCGAGGAGATCGCCGCGGCAATCGTGGCCAGCACGCCCATGATCATGAACACCTTCATGGTGATCCAGCGCGTGTTGATGCCGGCGAGATTGGCCGCCTCGGGATTGCCGCCGATGGCGAAGACATAGCGGCCGAAACGGGTGCGGTTGGTGATGAAGGTCATGACCAGCCCGACGGCGACCGCCATCAGCACCGGTATGGCGATACCGTGGGCGATGAACAGGCCGCCTTCGGGAACGGTGATGTTGTTGGCGGCCGCATATCTGTTCACGATGCCGATCGGCCAGGGGTAGGAGTTGGCGAGCCAGACCGCACCCATGATGGCGCCGCAGGTGACGACACCGAGCAGCGCCTCGGCCCAGATCGGACGTAGCGGAAAACGGAAACGCTTGCGCTGCACCCGCCCGTTGAACAGCCCAAACACCACGGCGAGGCAGGCGACGATCCCGACAACCCAGCTCCAGGTTGCGCCGATCGATCCCGCCGGCCCGCCGCCCATCAGCTGAAAGGTGGCGTTAAGCGGCGCCACGGTCTGGCCTGATGTGACCCACCAGGCAGCACCGCGCCAGACCAGCAGGCCGCCCAGCGTCACGATAAAGGCGGGCACTTCGAGATAGGCGATGACGAAGCCTTGAAAGGCGCCGATCAACAGGCCGAGCGCCAGGCCGATGACCAGCGCCAGGACCCAGATCCATGGATTGCCGAGTTCGAGCCCGACAAAACGCACCAGGAAATGCACCTGGGCAAATCCCATCACCATGCCGATCAGGCCCTCGGCGGAACCGACCGACAGGTCGATGTTGCGCATGACGATGACCAGCACCATGCCGCAGGCCATGATGGCGACCGCGGATGTCTGCACCGACAGGTTCCACAGATTGCGCGGCGTGAGAAAGGTGCGGCTGTCGAAATCGAGCGGGTTGACGCCGAGGCGCAGGCTGGAAATGACATGCAGCCCAATCCAGATGACCAGCAGCGCGCCGATCATGCCGAGCATCCGGGTGTCGATCTCGGTCGCCTTCAGGAACCGGGCGACGGCGCCGAGTTCCGACGCGCGCGCCGTATCGGCCTGCGGGTTGGACGTCGTGTCGGTCATGATTTCCTCCCACCGGCTGGCCGTCTGACGCGCATGCCGGAGCCCAGCCTAGAAGCTATCCGCATGATGCGGAAACACAATTCTTTGAGAAAACGCCGCGGCTTTTGGGCCGCGGCGTTCAGATATTTCGAAGTGGTCCGGATCAGTTACAGGCCGCGACGGTGCCGGCAGCGACACCCGCGCAGACTTCGTCCTTCTTGATCCAGCCAGCATCGATGACGACGTTGAGATTGTCCTTGGTGATGGCAACCGGAGTCAGGAACAGCGACTTGACGGTGTTGCCGCCCGGCGTCGTGAAGTCCTTGGCGCCGGCGATGTCGCTCGTCTTCTTGCCGTCGGCCAGTTGCGAGGCGATCTCGGCGGCATTCTTGCCGAGCTCGCGCGCGTCCTTCCACACCGACACGGTTTGCGTGCCCAGGGCGATGCGGTTCAGCGCGGCGTGGTCGCCGTCCTGCCCCGAGACCGGCACGGTGCCGGCCAAGCCTTGAGCCGTCAGCGCCGCGACGACGCCACCGGCAGTGCCGTCATTGGCCGCGACCACCGCGTCGACCTTGTTGTCGTTGGCGGTCAGGAACTGTTCCATGTTCTTCTGGGCGTTGGCGGGCAGCCAGCCATCCGTGTAGGCTTCGCCGACATTCTTGATCTTGCCGCTGTCGATGGCTTCCTTGAGCACTTCCATCGAGCCCGAGAACAGGAAGTCGGCATTGGGATCGGCACCGGAGCCCTTGATGAAGACGTAGTTGCCTTCCGGCTTGACCTTGAACACTTCGCGGGCCTGCATACGGCCGACTTCCTTGTTGTCGAAGGTCAGATAGAAAACGTCCTTGTTCTCGATCAACCGGTCATAGCCGACGACCGGAATGCCTTCGTCCAGCGCCTTCTGCACGGCCGGGCCGATGGCCGAAGCATCCTGCGCCAGGATGATCAGGGAATTGGCGCCCTGCGAGATCAGGCTTTCGACGTCGGTAAGCTGCTTGCCGGGATTGGACTGCGCATCGGCGGAGATGTACTTGTCGCCGGCGGCCTCGATCGCCGTCTTCATGGCGGCCTCGTCGGTCTTCCAGCGTTCCTCCTGGAAGTTGGACCACGAAACGCCGACGACTTTGTCCTTCGCCTGCGCGACAGACGCGAGCGTCAGCGACATGGCGGCACCCGCCAGGATGGCGGCTGTGAATCTTTTCATATTATCCTCCCTGCGCCGCGTATGGCGCGACCAAACTGGCCCGAAGGCCGCACAGAGGCCCTATTTTTTCGAGCCTCGAAAAAATACTGGGCCAACGCCCGAACGCTGTCAACATCGATTCTGATGGATTTTGATGTCGTTTCGAATTTTTTTCGGGCCTCGGAATAAATAAATGACACGGCGCGCGGCTTCTGCCAGTATTTGACCGCGTCACCGACAGCGTTCCAGGGCAGGAAGAACCGCGGCGACCGGGAGGATATGAAAGAGCATGTCGGTCGGAATCCGCCACGACGATTTGCGCCGCCGCAACCGCGCGATGGTGATCGCGGCGGTGCGCCGCGCCGGACAGCCGTCGCGCACCGAGATCGCCGCAACCACAAGCCTCAGCCATTCGACGATCTCGGCGATCTCATCCGACCTGATCGTCGAAGGCATCCTGACCGAAAGCAAGCCGAGCGAGGCCGGCTCGCTCAAACGCGGCCGTCCGCAGGTCGGCCTCAGCCTCAATCCGGAAGCGGCCGCGGTAATGACCGTGGTGCTGTCGCTGAACTTCCTCTCGGTCGCCGTCATCGACTATGCCGGCCAGGTAATATCCGAGGAACAGCGTCGGCTCGACACGCTGACGATGTCGCGCGACTCGCTGATCGGTGAGTGCACGGCAATCGTGCGGCGCCGCCTGGAAGATCCCGACCTGGACGTGCGCAGCATCGCCCGCATCGCGCTGGCCGTCCAGGGCATCACCGACACCCGTGCCCGCTCCATGCTGTGGTCGCCGATCACGCCGCACACCGACATCGCCTTCGCCGACATATTCGAAGAGGAGTTCGGCATCCCCGCCATTATGGAGAACGACTGCAACATGATGGCGGTGGCGCTGCGCTGGCGCGACCCCGATCGTTACCGCGACGATTTCATCGCCATCCTCCTGTCGCACGGCATCGGCATGGGGCTGGTGCTGAAGGGCGAATTGTTCACCGGCACCCATTCCTCGGGCGGCGAATTCGGCCACATGATTCATCGGCCGAACGGGGCGCTGTGTCGCTGCGGACGGCGCGGCTGCGTCGAAGCCTATGCCGGCAATTATGCCATCTGGCGCAACGCGCGGCAGATGGGCGAGGATGCAGAACCCGTCGCCGATGTCAGCGATGCCGACATGCGCGCCCTGGCTGCCGCCGCCCGCGAAAGGGACGGACCCGAACGGGAAGCCTATCGCAAGGCCGGCGAAGTGCTCGGCTACGGCCTCGGCAGCCTGTTCGCGCTGATCGATCCGGCCCCCGTCGCCATGGTCGGCGTCAGCGCCGCCGCCTTCGACCTGATCGAGCCGGCATTGCGGCAAGCGATTGCCCAGACCGCCGGCGGCCAGCATTCCAAGTCGATTTCCTTCGACACCGAGCCGAACGAACTGCCGCTGATCCGCGAAGGCTGCGCCATGCGGGCGCTGATCTTCGTCGATCAGGAGATTTTTGCGCCGGGCGTGCAGGCGAGATCCGGTTTCGGCGGCAAGAACGTGGCGTGAGTTCAAACGAGGGAGTTCAGTCCTCGCGAATGGCGTAACCCGCCCCACGGATGGTGCGGATGACATCGGGCATGCGGCCGTTGTTGACCGCCTTGCGCAGCCGGCCGACATGCACATCGACCGTGCGTTCGTCGATGTAGATCGTCTCGCCCCAGACATTGTCGAGCAGTTGGCTGCGCGAGAACACGCGGCCTGGATGGCGCATCATGAATTCAAGCAGGCGGAATTCCGTCGGCCCGAGCCGGATCTCGCTCTTCTTGCGATAGACACGGTGCGACTCGCGATCGAGCACGATATCGCCGACCTTGAGCACGCTGGACAGCACTTCCGGCTTGGCCCGGCGCAGCAGCGCCTTGACCCTGGCCATGAACTCCGGCGTCGAGAAAGGCTTGACCAGATAGTCGTCGGCACCGGTCGAGAGGCCGCGCACGCGGTCGCTTTCCTCGCCTCGCGCGGTCAGCATGATGATCGGCAGCCGCTCGGTCTCGGGACGCATCCTTAGCCGGCGGCAGAGTTCGATACCGGAAACCGCAGGCACCATCCAGTCGAGCACCAGAAGGTCTGGAACGTTCTCCTGCAGCCGGATTTCGGCCTCGTCGCCGCGCGTCACCACCTCGACCTGGTAACCTTCGGATTCGAGATTGTAGCGGAGCAGCACGCCTAGCGGCTCCTCATCCTCCACCACCATGATGCGTGGCGCGATCATCGGCTGGTCACCCCTGTCATGCCGCTGGCGCGGACATTGCCGTCTCGTCCTGCTTCGGACGATTGGCTGGCAACTGCGTGCCGGTCAAAACATAATAGGCATTTTCGGCGATGTTGGTCACGTGGTCGCCGATCCGCTCGAGGTTCTTGGCGCAAAACAACAGGTGCGTGCACGCCGTGATGTTGCGCGGATCTTCCATCATGTAGGTCAGCAGTTCGCGGAACACCGATGTGTATTTGACGTCGATGCGTTCATCATTGTTTCTGAGCGTGGCAAGCGCTGCCGCGTCAGCGGCGGCATACTCGTCGACGACCCCCTGCACCTGGATCAGCACCAGCTGCGCCATCGCGTCGATCGAATGCGAAAGGTCGTGCGGCGTGACGCTCAGCCCGACAGTGCCGACGCGCTTGGCGATGTTCTTGGCAAGGTCACCGATGCGCTCGAGGTCGCCGGCCATGCGGATCGAACCGACTACCGCGCGCAGATCGTTGGCCATTGGCTGGCGCTTGGCGATCAGCGTGATGGCACGATCGTCCAGCTCGCGCTGGCGTGCATCCATGATGGCGTCGTCGGAAACCACCCGCTGCGCCAGCGCATTGTCCGAATTGAGCAAAGCCCTGGTCGAGCCACCGACCATCGAGCGGGCGAGATCGCCCATGTCGCGGATCAGCTGGCTGATCTGCTCCAGATCCTCATCGAAAGATGCGACGGTATGTTCACCCATGATCTTCGTCCCTCATATGCCAGAGATCAGCCGAACCGGCCGGTGATGTAGTCCTGGGTGCGTTTGTCGTCGGGGGTGGTGAACATCTTGTCGGTGGCGCCCTCCTCGACCAGATAGCCAAGATGGAACATCGCGGTGCGCTGCGACACGCGCGCTGCCTGCTGCATCGAATGGGTGACGATGACGATCGTATAGTTCTGACGCAGTTCATCGATCAGTTCCTCGACACGAGCGGTGGCGATCGGGTCGAGCGCCGAACACGGTTCGTCCATCAGGATCACCTCGGGTGACACGGCGATGGCGCGTGCAATGCACAGGCGCTGCTGCTGGCCACCGGAAAGACCCGTGCCAGGTTCCTGCAAACGGTCCTTCACCTCGTTCCAGATTGCCGCCTTCTTCAGGCTGGACTCGACGATCTGATCCATGTCGGCCTTGCGCTTGGCCAATCCGTGGATGCGCGGCCCATAGGCGACGTTCTCGTAGATCGACTTGGGGAACGGATTGGGTTTCTGGAACACCATGCCGACGCGCGCCCTGAGTTCGACGACATCGATGTTCTTGTCGTAGATGTCCTCTTCGTCGAGCGTGATCTTGCCGGTTACCCGTGCTGAATCGATGGTGTCGTTCATGCGGTTGAGGCAGCGCAGGAAGGTGGACTTGCCGCAGCCGGAGGGGCCGATCAGCGCCGTCACCTGGTTCAGGCGGACGTCGAGATCGACGTCGAACAGCGCCTGCTTCTCGCCGTAGAACACGCCGACCTTGTCGCCGCGCATTTTGATCACTTCGTTCGACTTCATCTTGTCGCCCACTGCGTTTTCAAGGGACTGTTCGGTCATGATGTTCATACCAAAATGCCTTTTTTCTACCAGCGCCGCTCGAACCGACGCCGAAGCACGATCGCGGTGATGTTCATGGCCATGAGGAAGACGAGCAGGATGATGATGGCGCCGGACATGCGCTCGACGAAGGCGCGTTCGGCCTCGTTCGCCCACATATAGATCTGCACCGGCAGCGCGGTGGCCGGATCGAAAGGCGTCGTCGGTGGATCGGCGACGAAGGCGACCATGCCGATCAACAGCAGCGGCGCGGTTTCGCCGAGCGCGCGCGCAAGACCGATGATGGTGCCGGTGAGGATGCCGGGCGCGGCAAGCGGCAGGATGTGCTGGAACACCATCTGCATCTTGGAGGCGCCAAGGCCGAGAGCTGCCGAGCGGATCGACGGCGGCACCGCGGCAAGCGCGGCGCGCGTCGCGATGATGATCGTCGGCAGCGTCATCAGCGTCAGCACCAGGCCACCGACGAAAGCGGCGGAGCGCGGCATGCCCAGGAAATTGATAAACACCGCGAGGCCGAGCAAGCCGAAGACGATTGACGGCACTGCGGCCAGATTGTTGATGTTGACCTCGATAAGGTCGGTGAAACGGTTCTTCTTGGCGAATTCCTCCAGATAGATGGAGGCGGCGACGCCGATCGGCAGCGCGAGCAGCAGCACGATCACCATCATATAAAACGAGCCGATGATCGCCACGCCCATGCCCGAGGTTTCCGGGCGGCTGGAGGCGCCGTAGGTGAACAGGCCGCTGTTGAAGTGCTCGGCCATCGCGCCCTCGGCCTTGAGCTTGTTCATCCAGGTGATCTGCTGGTCCGAGACCTTGCGTCGCGCTTCCTCGACACTGAGGTCGATCTGGCCCTTGAAAGCGGAGTCGAGATTGGCGGCGGCGAGGATGTTGACGTCGCGTGTCGTGCCGATCACCGAGGGATCGGCGGCAACGATGTCGCGCAACTGGACGCGGGCGCCTTCCGAAAGGAAGCCCTTGAGCTTCTGGATCATCGGCTTGTCATCAGGAGAGATGCCGAGCTTGGCCACCAGCGCGTTTTCCGCGAGCTTGGGATAATTCGCCTTGATCAGAACGCTCGGATCGGTTGCGCGCTTGCCGGAAGGATCGATCACCTTCTCGTCGAACGTGATCGGCAGTGACACCGTCGTCTGCCAGAAGGCGGTGTAGCCTTTCGAGACGATGGTGATCAGCATGATTGCCAGGAACGCCAGGCCTACGGAAATCGCCACGACGCCATAGATGCGGAAACGGCGTTCGGCGGCGTAACGGGCCTTCAGGCCGATGTCGCGGCGCGGATGGGCCGCCGGCCTGACCATCGTATCCATGGGAATGTCGGTCATTCGTACTGCTCCCGATATTTGCGCACGATGTAGAGCGCGACGATGTTCATCACCAGCGTCAGCGTGAACAGCGTCAGCCCGAGCGCGAAGGCGACCAGCGTCTGCGGCGAATTGAACTCAAGGTCGCCGGTGAGCTGGTTGACGATCTTGACGGTGATGGTCGTCATCGCCTCGAACGGGTTGATGGTGAGGTTGGCGGCGACGCCCGCCGCCAGCACGACAATCATCGTTTCGCCGATGGCGCGCGAGGCAGTCAGCAGGATGGCGCCGACGATGCCGGGCAGTGCCGCCGGCAGGATCACCCGCTTGATCGTCTCGGAGCGGGTCGCGCCGAGGCCGAGCGACCCGTCGCGCATGGCGCGCGGCACCGCGGTTATGATGTCGTCTGAGAGAGAGGAGACGACCGGGATCAGCATGACGCCCATGACCAGGCCGGCGGTGAAGATGCTCTGGCCCTGGATGAACGGCGAGCCGCCGGTCAGCGCCGCGGACAGGTCGCGCAGGAACGGCCCAAGCGTGACGACGGCGAAGATGCCGTAGACGATGGTCGGTATGCCGGCCAGCAGTTCAAGCGCCGGCTTGACCACCGAGCGCACCCTGGGCGTTGCGTATTCGGCCATGTAGACAGCCGACATCAGCCCGACCGGCACCGCAACCAGCAGCGCGACGGCGGCGATATAGAGCGTGCCGGCAAGAAGCGGGATCAGGCCGAACTGGCCCTGGCTGCCGCCCGAACCGGCAGCGGCAAAACGCGGATCCCAGACCGTGCCGAAGAAGAAACTCATCGGCGAGACGCTCTCGAAGAAGGTGATCGTCTGGAACAGCATCGAAAGCACGATGCCGACGGTGGTCAGGATGGCGATGGTGGAGGCGGCAAGCAGCCCCCACAGCATCAGCCGCTCGACATTGTTGCGCGCCCTGGCGCGCGGCTCGATCTGCCTGAGCGCATAGAAGGCGCCGGCGATCGAGGAAGCCAGAATGACAATGGCACCGAACAGGCCGAGCCGGTCCTGGACCTTGTTCGCCTCGACAGCGATCGGGATCATGTAATCCTGTGTGTCGCTCGCCAGTGCCACGCCCTTGGCGGCGAGCAGCGGCTGCAACTCGGCAAAGCTGGCAGGCATTGCGGCCAGTGTGCCAGCATCGAGTTTGCGCAGGCCCCTGGCGAGGCTCTTTACCAGGCTGACATCCAGTGCCTCGCTGGCAACCTTGCTGTCGACGGTACGCTCGGGCAAGGCAGCGTGGATGTGCCGGTCAAGATAGACCGAAGAACCGACGGCCCAGACGGCAAGCAGCAAAAGAGCAGGCAGGACGGCGAGCAGGAACGCCCACCAGCCGTGATAGTGGGCACGCGAATGCGGCTTGACCTTGCCATTGTCCTGGGCCGCGGCACGCTGCCGGCCGATGAAAAAGGCAACCAGGCCGAGGGCAACGACGATGGCCAGTACGAGCAAGGACGACATGGACCCACCCCAAGGGAAATTCTAACGCAGCCGCCATTGCGGCCTGCGGTGAAACCGGGGCGCGGATTTGACCCGCACCCCGGTTCGGCAGCTTGATTACATCGACTTTCCGGCGGCGAAAGCGTCACGCTGGGCCTGACGCTCGGCATCCGGAGCAGCAACGAGGCCGTATTCGGCGAGCGGGCTTTCCGGGCCAACCATCTGGTCGTCGAGGAAGAACTCGACATATTCCTTGAGGCCGGGAACGACGCCCAGATGCGCCTTCTTGACGTAGAAGAACAGCGGGCGCGAGACGGGATACTTGCCGCTGGCAATCGTCTCGGTCGAAGGCACGATACCTTCCACGGTGGCGACCTTCAGCTTGTCGGCATTGTTCTCATAGAAGGCGAGGCCGAACACGCCGACGCCGGTCTTGTTGGAGTCGATGCGGGCGAGCGTCTCGGTATAGTCGCCATCGATGTCGACGGCCTTGCCGTCCTTGCGGATGGCAATGCAGGTTTTGCCGATTTCCTTGTCGTCGGCAATGCCGGCGGCCTTGAGAGCAGCCTTGTCACAGCCGGCATCGAGGAGCTTGGTCTCGAACACTTCGCGCGTGCCGTGCTTTTCGCCCGGAATGTAGGCGGCGATGTCCCAGTCGGGCAGCTTCGGATTGACCTGGCTCCACTTGGTGTTCGGATTGTCGACGAGCTTGCCGTCGACGACCAGCTTGGCCGCGAGCGCCTTGTAGATGTCGGCGGGAACCAGGGCCCAGTCCGGGCCCTTGACGTCGGTGGCGAAGACGATGCCGTCATAGCCGATCCGGACTTCCTGGACTTCCTTCACGCCGGCGGCGGCGCAGGACTTGAGTTCGTCCGCCTTGATCGGACGCGACGAGTTGGCGATGTCGATCGTGTCTTCGCCGACGCCCTTGCAGAATTCCTTGATGCCGGCGCCGCTGCCGCCGGATTCGACGACCGGGGTCTTGAAGTTGGTGAACGTTTCGCCGAACTGCTCGGCAACGATCTTGGCATAAGGTAACACGGTCGATGATCCGGCGACCTGGATCTGGTCGCGCGCGGCGGCGAAGCCGGACGACGCGGCGAGCGCAAGCGCAGCGGCCGACGCCGTATAGAGGAATTTCTTCATGTGGCCTGCTCCTGTTCGGAAGATGGTCTCTCGGCGCTCGTCAGTCGGCGCCCGCTGAGGCCAATAGCCTTCGATTATAACAGTCGCATGACAGTTTGATGTCACCCCGGTAACGCGTCATCGCGAGGAGCAAAACGCCGCCTGGCCGGCACTGACCACGCAGCCCGGCTTTGTCCCCGGAATCAGAGACTTGCTCCGCTTGGGGGCCGAGATTGGCCGGCGATTTGGGGTTAGCCGGCCTTTACGAAAAAAAGCCGGACGGGAGCGCGTTGCTCTCAGCCAGACGGTGTCATGGCCGGGCCATCGCCGAAAACAGGTCCGTTGGGGTAGGTTGACGCTGTCTCATGCCGGCGGTCGCTGCTCCCGCCCGTAACTGGAAAGGGAGGAATCGAACGCCGCCATTGTCTCGACTGGATACAACCTTTGATATGGTGCGATCGCACCATAGTCTTTGGCCGCTGGCAGGGCGCGAATCTTCGCCGTATTTCCGGCACTCGGACAGGCAGGACCGGCCCTACCCGGCGTTGCGCTGAGCCTGCCGGCTGGCGCCGACCCAGCGCTCGACCTTCTCGAGCAGCGCCCGGGGACTGATCGGCTTGGGCAGATAGTCGTCCATGCCTGCCTCCAGGCAGCGCTCGCGGTCGCCCTTCAGCGCATGCGCGGTGACGCCGACGATCGGCACATGCGTGCCGGTTTCTTCCTCCAGCCGGCGAATGGCGGCGGTCGCTTCGAGACCGTTCATCTCCGGCATGGAGACATCCATCAGGATCATGCACGGGTTGAGCCGGCCGAAGGTGTCGAGCGCCTTGCGGCCATTGCCGACGATCTCGAAACCATAACCGGTCTCGCCGAGGATCTGGGTGAACACCATCTGGTTTACCTCATTGTCCTCGGCCACCAGTATGTCCAGCCTGTTGCCACCAGCCGCCACCGGTGGCCGGGGGCGAATCGAAGGCGGCTGCAGCAGCGCCCGCTGTTCGGACGGTGCCGAGGGCTGCGGCCGCGTCACATTGCTCGCAGCGACGTCGGCCGCGAGCGGCTGCGCGTCGCTGCCGCCAGTGTTGTGGCGATGCCGCTGGATGGTGGCGACCAGCGTTTCCAGCAGCACCGAAGAGCGCGCCGGTTTGATCAGCTGGGCATCGATGCCGAGATCGCGATAGCTGGTGTTGGCGAGCGACTGGTCGACCGAGGTCAGCATGATGATCGGCGTTCCGGCAAGGCCAGCGGTGTTGCGCACGATCCGCGCCATTTCGGCGCCGCTCATTTCAGGCATCTGGTAGTCGAGCACGACGCAATCGACCGGCACGCCATAGGCGGCTGCGGCGATCAGCACCTTGAGGCCTTCGGCGCCGCTTTCGGCCGCGCAGGAATCGAACGTCCATGATGTCATCTGCTCGGTCAGGATCGCCCTGTTGACGGCATTGTCGTCGACGATCAGGACACGCGCGCCGGTCACGTCGATCGGCATGATGCGTTGTCCGTTCTGCTGTCCGGCCCTCGGCAGCGTCACCGAGAACCAGAACGTCGAACCCTTGCCTTCGGCGCTTTCGACCCCGATGTCGCCGCCCATCAGCTCGACGAGCCGCGAGGTGATGGCGAGGCCGAGGCCGGTCCCCTCGTGCCGCCGCGTCGATGAAGTGTCGACCTGGCTGAATTTCTCGAACACCAGTTTCAGTTTTTCCTCGGGGATACCGATGCCCGTATCGGTGACCGAAATGGTGAGCTTCGTTCCGGTTGGAACCCTCTCGCCGGTGACGTCGACCAGCACATGGCCCTCATCGGTGAATTTCACCGCATTGCCGAGCAGGTTGGTGACGATCTGCCTGATGCGGCCGACATCGCCGATGAATAGGCTCTCGAGCCGAGGCTCGACACGTACGATCAGCTCGAGGTCCTTCTCCTTGGCGCGCGTCGACACCAGCGTCGCCACGTCCTCGATCGCTTCGGCAAGATTGAACGGCGCCGGATCGAGCACCAGCTGACCGGCATCGATCTTGGAGAAGTCCAGTATGTCGTTGATGATGGTGAGCAGCGCATTGCCCGACTTCACGATGATGTCGGTAAACGTCTTCTGCTTCGGGTCGAGGTCCGATTTGGCCAGCAGTTCGGCCATGCCGAGCACGCCGTTCATCGGCGTACGTATCTCATGGCTCATATTGGCGAGGAATTCCGACTTGGCGCGGTCGGCGAGCACGGCGCGCTGACGCGCCTCGCGCAGTTCGGCCTCCCGCATCTTCAGCTCGGTGATGTCGGTGGTCGAGCCGATCAGGTAGAGCGAACCGTCGGAGGCGATCATCGCGCCCTTGCGGGCGAATTGATGCCTGACGCTGCCGTCGGCCAGCGTCACCGTCTCTTCGACCTCCTGAGTTTCGCCGGTGCGCAGCACGGCGAGGTCGCCGTTGACGAAGGCCTCGCCATCCGGCCCGAAAATCTCGATGTCGGTCTTGCCGATGGCCTCTTCCTTGCTGAAGCCCGTCAGATCGCACCAACCCTTGTTGACATAGAACTGCCTGAGATCGGAGCGCTTGGCGTAGATCGATACCGGTACATTGTCGATCAGGCTGCGGAACACCTCGTTCTCGCGCATGCTTTCTTCCAGCGCACGCTCGCGTGCCTTGACGTCGGTGATGTCGGTGCTCGAGCCGACCAGATGCACCGACCCGTCCAGCGCCACCAGGCGGCTCTTGCGGGTCATCAACTGCCGAACCGTGCCGTCGCGATGGGTGACGGGTTCCTCGACCTCCTTGACGACGCCCGTCACGGCGACTTGCGTGTCGTCATGGCTGTAGCCATCCGCGTCCTGCGCGCCGAACAACTGCCGGTCGGTGCGGCCGATGACATCCTCCTTGGCCAAGCCGGTGATCGCGCACCAGGCCTTGTTGACGAATTCGATGCTCAGGTCCTGCGCCTTGATGAAGGCGGCCACCGGCAACTCGTCCATCACATGCCGGAACAGGTCGATCTGGCGCATGGAATCGCGCAATGCCGCCTCGCGGCTCTTGATCTCGGAGATGTCGACGCGAACACCGATGAAGGTGCCGTCGTCGGTCCGCATGTCGTAGACCTGATACCAGCGGCCATCGGGATTGTGACGCTCGTAGGAGGAACTGGGCAAGCGGTAGCGGGCGAGGATCGCGTCCAGCCAGCGGTCATGATCGCTGTCGTAGAGCTGGTCGATTTGCGGATCGCCGCTGCTGCGGAAATAGCCGTTCGCATGACCCAGCACGAGTGCTTCGCGAAATGTACAGCCGGGCTGCCACGCCGGCTTCAAGGCCGGCAGCGTATCCTGGATCTTGCGGTTGGCGAAAACGAAC
The DNA here is from genome assembly GCF_003998165.1 of Mesorhizobium sp. M7A.F.Ca.US.007.01.2.1. Taxonomy (NCBI): domain Bacteria; kingdom Pseudomonadati; phylum Pseudomonadota; class Alphaproteobacteria; order Hyphomicrobiales; family Phyllobacteriaceae; genus Mesorhizobium; species Mesorhizobium sp. M7A.F.Ca.US.007.01.2.1. The sequence continues at coordinate 26,322 of NZ_RZQP01000027.1, forward strand.
CTGTCATCGCGATCGTAGATGATCACGGCGGCCGGCAAGGATTCCAGCACGCTGGCGAGATGCTTGCGTGCGTCCTGCGCCTCCGTCTCGCGGCGCTTCATGTCGGAAATGTCGAACAGGAAGCCGGCAACGTAGTTGCGGCCGCTGGCCATGCCGACGCGGCTCTTCCGGACGATGCGCGAGCGGCTGGCGCCGTCGACCTCGAAATTCTCTTCCACTTCGTACGGCCGCCCGGTGGCAAGGACGTCACGTTCGCTCTGCTCGAAAAGCGCGACAGCGTTCGTTGGGAGGAAATCGCCGCCGGGCTTGCCGAGCATGGCTTGCGGCGTCTGGCCAAACAGAGCGGCGAACGCCTCGTTGACGAAGACGAAACGCAGATGGTCGTCCTTGACGAAGATCGGATCCTTGACGGCGTTGATCACCGCTTCCGCCAGCCGCGCTTTTTCCAGCGCGTCGGCAAGTTCGGCCTCCCGGTCCTTCATGTCGGTGACGTCGACATAGGAGATCAGCCGCTTCCCGCCGGCCAGCGGCGCCATCGACGATATCAGCGTGCGGCCGTCATTGCGTGGGAACTGCCGTGAAGCAGCGATCCCGGCCCTGATTTCCGCCTCGCGCTCGGCGACATGCCGCTGCCAGGACGCATCGTCGGCACCGAACGGATCGATGTCGCGGCTGGCGTCCATCAGATCGCGGAAGCTGCAGCCGATCTCGGCGCGCCGGGCGTCGATCTGCCAGAAATCATAGAAAGCACGGTTGATGATCTCGGCGCGCATATCGGCGTCGAGCACGAGGACACCGATCGGCATCTGGTCGACCATTGTGCGGAGACTGGCGAAGGTCTCGGCATTCCTGGCATTGGCGTTTTTGATCTCCGCATCGCGCTGCTTGATCTCGGTGACCTCATAGTAGGTCAGCAGCCGCCTGCCCCCGGACAACGCCGTCACCGAAAACATCATCGTCCTGCCGTTGGCATGGACAAATTCGCGCGGCGCGACGGATCCGGCGCGAATCTCGTCGAGGCGAGTAGCGAGGTAGCGCTGCCATTGCTGTTCGTCGATGTCGCCATAGATGCCGCTGCTGCGGTTGAGCTCCATCAACAGGCTGAACGGAGCGCCGACGGCAACAGCGCCGTCCGGAATCCTCGAGAGGTCGCGATAGGCCTTGTTGACGATCAGCGTGTCGAGCCTGGCATCGAGAAGCACGACGCCCATATGCATGGCGTCCATCGTCCGCTCGAGGTCGGCCAGATGCTGGTCGGGCTCGCCGTCACCCGATGGTTCCCGCCCCAGATTTTTGAAGGCGCCGGCCAGAGCCGTGACGTTGCGGCCGATGCCGCGATAGCCGGCAAATCTTCCTTCGTCGTCGAACTTTGGAAAGCCTGACGTCAAAACCCAGCGACAGTCGACGCTGCCAGCCTTGAGCTCGTAGACGAAGTCGCGAAAAGGCCGGTGCGCCTGCAGATCCTCCAGATGCGCCGCGCCACTGCGATCGCCGTTCAGGACCTGGTTGAGGAAGTCGAAGCGGAACCGGCCAAGCACGTTTGCCGGATCGATGCCGGTGGCGGCCTGGTAATTTTGCGAAAGCCAGGAGAAGCGCAGTTCGGCGTCCGTTTCCCAGACCCAGTCCGAACCGGCTTCGACGAGTCGGCGAAGCGCATCGTTCGAATCCATGCAAGAGGCGGACGATGAGGCATCGTCGCCATGCACTGTGGATCTGCGAGGCCCGCGCTTGCCGCGCGCGCCGATTGTTTCGTCCGCTTCCGCCATGCCGTCCCCACCCCGAAAACCAAGGCCGAACCCTCCTCCGCGGTTCGTCGGCGGAATCTGCCCGAGAAGCATTAAGGATCCGCTAACCTTAACGGTCGGTTGGACAGGATTGCGCGGCGCGGTCTGCTTCATTCCGCCCGGTTGTCGGCGGGGTCGAACCCGCTATATAAGCAACGGCAGGGGTATTGCTGATGCTTGGACGGATTGTGCCTTTTTTCATGGGGCTGGCGCTGCTTTTCGGCGGCGGTTGCTCGCGCAGTTATGACGGCACGGTCGTCATCCCGAGACCGCTTGATGTCCGGCGATTCTGGGATCGGCCGCCACCGAATGTCGACTATGGGCAATCCGAGGTCGAGAACGGCGCTTTTCCTGTGGCGCCGCAGCCGGACCGGCGTTTTTCCGAGCGCAAGGTCAGCCATACCGCACCGAGACGGCACCAGACGAGGTTGCCTGCGTCCGCTTCCCTATCGGCGCCAGCGAAACCGCTGACCTGCAGGAACGTCAGCGAGCCTGGCAAGAGAGCTCGCATGGTCTGCGATTAGACCGGAGCGGGTCCCTAAAAGCGGGACCCGGTTTTCGGATGCGATGCGATCAAGACGCGATCCGCGGATAGCTTCGGTGACCCGGCCTCAAAGTGAAGCAGCACCCTTTTTCGGCTCCTTGGCACCGAGCTTGTCGAGTGCAAGACGAACCTGACGCAGATCTTCCTGCCAGCCGTCATCGTCGTCCATCGGACCCTCCGAGGCAGCCCGCTGCAGCCCACGCGCCTCGGATTCGATCTCGCGCAGTTCGGCGATTTTCTGTTCGGTGGTCAGCGAGTCATCTTCGACGATCTCCAGCACCCGCATTTCCCGGAACGTAGCCACGGCGTTTCTCCCGGCTGATGTCGATCACAACGCCGTGAGCGCCTCTCTGTTCCAGCCGGATCAGGCAACCGCATCGCAGCAGGCACGCCGCAACCGGCGATCGCCAATTGGGGAAGCCGGCGATCATTCGGCCGGGAAAAACGCCGGGCCGACCACGCGCACCGACCGCTTGCCGGCCTCGATCGAAAGGTGCTGGGCGGCACCTGGCGCTTCGGCATCGATTCCAGGGACGGCCGCAACCGTGCCGAGATCCGGCTTCGCCGTCGGCAGCGGAATAATGGCATTGCGCATGTTGGCGGGCGTCACAGTCCTGGCTCGCAGTTCGGTGACCCGCTGGTAGTATCGCTTGACGTCGCATGCCTTGAAATTCGCATCATCGCGATATCTGAAGGCTGCCGGCAGTTCGGTATAAGGCTTGCGCGTGTCGAGCGCGACCATCTGGTCGGTTTCGAGGCTGGCATCGCTCAACGTGTAGAGGTCGACGCTGGGGTCATCGCAGATGTAACGGCATTGATCGGCCGTCTCCTTCAGATCACCGCTGGCGGCGAATTGCGACTTTGGCGCCGGGAAGAAATACCCGTCCGACAGACGCACGCAAAACAGCATCGCATTGCCGCCGAACGTGGTGCTCGCCGATTGGGTGCCGGGCGCGGCGCGCGCAGACCGTTGCTTTGCCGAAGGCGCGCAGCCGAGCGCCACGAGGCGCGCTTGCAGACCCGCCGTGTCGCGGCCTGAATTCCCGGCGGCAGCGATCCGGCGCTGCACATCCGAGCGGCTCCTGGCGAGATCGGCGCAAGCGTTGAAGAGACCACCAAGCGAACTTTTCGCCGTGCACTGGCGCTGTCTCTCGATAGTCTGGATGGCTGCAAGTTGCCGGCGCAGTTGAGCAAGCTCCGGGTTCGCCCCGTTGCTGCGGCCACCCGAAAGCAACTGGCTTCTGATCGCGCCGCAGCTGTCCGCGTAGGACGAAAGCGTCCCGAACAAAACCGCCGCCAGCGAAATCAATGCGAGCATCATGGAAGGCCAGAAACGGATCATCGGGACAACTCGGTCCTGTTTGCGGAGAACCCGGAATTACAGTCCATAAATTACACAAGCTTCAGCTATATGAGTAAACTCTAATTATCTCAAGAACTTCAGCCCGAGTAAGCTTTTGTCTATTGTATTACGTCATCTCGTGTAAATTCGATATTACATTTTTATTTCAAGATTGAGACGAACCTCGAAGGAAAGCGCAAGCCCGACCCTCGCCGCGGACCTGCAACGAAACGGACCGCCATTATCGCCAGGCGTTCGAAACCTTTGCCCGGTCTTCCGCGTTGAAGGACCAAAGGGAGAACGCAGATGTCGATCCACTTCACCGTCTCGGACCTGACAAGAAACCTGTTTCACTCGCTGGGGCTGGATCAGCGCGCGCCAAGGCCTCTCAATCCCGAACAAAGCCTGTTGCTGGAATGCTATCTGGCCGGTCAGGTTCCGGAATCGGCCTGGAACGACTACGTCTTCGAAACGCCCGATCTTGCCCGGCATGCCGCGGCAAGGCGCAGTCACCATTGAGCCGGCGGCGGGTGCCTACTTGGGAGAGGCGAATTGCAACGTGAACACGTTGCCGGCGATGCCTTGCGCCAGTTTCGCTGAGAAGGTCAGGGGCAGACAATTCTGCAAGGCGGTCGTTGCGGCGTCGACAAAGGACTTCTTCGCCTTGGCATCGCCTTCTACCTTGATGGCTGTCGGCCTCGGTGGGCCGATCAGCGTGCCGTCCCGCTTGAAGCTGAAGCTCAAGGTGACGCTGGCGGTTCCCGCTCCCGCCGGCGGTGTCCAGCAAGCCTGGATCGCGGCCCCGACATCGTCCATCGTGTTGAGTTCAGCTGCACTTGACGCATGAACAGCGCCCGCCAGCATCACGCCCGCAACCGCAATCCGTCTCGCAACGCTTTTCATCGCCAGCCCTCACGCCTGACCACGGTCCATCTGGGACGCTCAATGGATGGTAGGGCCAACGTCGGCAATGGCAATATCTCTCGGCAAACTTGACGCCGAAAAAGCGACACCTGACTGGGCTTGCGCGGTCTGATCGCTGCTCGATCGCGCCTGGCGATAAAGCAATGCCGGTTAAGTGTGAAACGGTTTTCCCGGAAAAGCGCATAACGCTTTTCCCTTGGGAATTGCGTCGAACAAAGCTGCGAAAAGCAAAAGGCCGGCATTGCGCCGACCTTTCCTATCGCTGCGACGTTCTGCGCCAGTACATCCGTGGTCGCGGGCCGAAAGCGAATTGCCTGCAGTAGACAGGGCTTTGGTTAACGAACCCTTAAGCTCAGGCCTTGGCCTGGGACTTCACATGGGCGATATAACCGCGCACGTCGCCGGCCGGCTCGCTATAGGCCTTGCCGAGCTTCTTCTCAATCGCCGCCACATAGTCCTTCGCCCATGTGGGCAAGGCATAGTCGATGACGGCCAGAAATTCGAGCGTCGCCGCCAGCCGGATATCGGCGATCGACGGATGCTTGCCGCCGATGAACGGCTTGCCGTCCGTGAAGAACGAGTGGAAGACCTCCAGCGGCTCGGCAATCGCCGCCATCGCCGCCTTCTGGGCTTCGGACTTCTTGTCGGGATGGGCGTCGCTGTGGCCGACCTCGCCGGCATAGTGCGGGAAGCCGAGCGCCGGATAGGTGGCGCGCGCCACATAGGGGTAGAGCGTGCCGATCAGGTAGAACATCGCACTGTCGACCATCGCCCGCTTGGCCGGCGCCTTCGGATAGAATTTCTCCAACCCGTGCTTGTTGGCGAGATACTGCATGATGGCGCAGCTTTCCCACAGCACGCCTCTGGGCAGGCCCTTGTCTTCGATCATCGGTGTCAAATGGGCGGGATTTCGCGCCATGAACTCCGGCGAACGGGTATGGCCCCAGGCATCGGTCTCGGCGTGGTCGAAACCCGCCGCGCGCGCAAACACCCGCACGGTCATGTTGTTGACGCTGGGCTTCAGCATGCTGAGCTTCAGCGCCGGCTTCTTGGCCGGCTTGGCCTTGGCCCTGGGCGCGGCTTTTGCCGTCGCCTTCACCGCAGGCTTGGCGGCCGCCTTGGCTTTTGGCGTTGCCGCAGCTTTCGCCGCCGGCTTGGCGGCAGCTTTGGCCGCGGATTTCCCGGCAGTCTTCGTCGCTGTCTTGGCCATCTTGTTCCTCCCTCTGGTCTGTTCAGTATGGGTTCTTCGGCGCCCGATCGTCCGACAGGGTGGCACGGGAACGCTCTACGAGCGTCTGGATCGCATCGGCGAGATGCACTTCGGCGATGTTGTAGTCGCCGCGCCCGACCCGCAGCCTGTGCGCTTCCATCAGCACATCCGCATGGGTGAAGCCCGCCGGCGGTTCGAAGCGGTAGGACGCCAACTCGATCAGCAGGCCGAGCGGATCCTCGAAATAGATCGAATCCATGAAACCGCGATCCTTGACGCCGCTGTGCTTGATGCCGCGCTCGTCAAGCCGGGAGACCGCCTGCAGGAAGGTGACGCGCGACACCGAAAAGGCGATGTGGTGAACACAGCCCGGATCGGTCGGCGTGCGCCGCTTCTCCGGCGTCCGGCTCTCGTCGGTGAAGATAGTGATCAGCCGGCCGTCGCCGGGATCGAAATAGAGGTGGCTTTCCCTCGGCTTGTCGAGATTGGGCTGTTCGAAGATAAACGGCATGCCGAGCACGCCTTCCCAGAAATCGATAGAGGTCTGGCGCCCGGCGCCGACCAGCGTGATGTGATGGACGCCCTGCGATTGCAGCTTCTGCATTGGCCTTCCTCCCCCATGGATCAACTGGCCTTACGGACAGCGCGGCGTTCTGCGCGCCGCTGGAGCCGTACCCCAGGATCCATGATGTGATGCTAATGCAAACAGCTCCGCGGCGCCAGAAGCGACGAACGCGGTGACGCAACGGATAAAGCCGACTGATGGAAAGTGCGCCGTCCGCACTTCCGATGCCCGGCATCGGAAGCACGTACGCGCTACGCTTTTGGAGGCTGAGATCGGCGAATCCGGCCGATAGCCGACCGAATTGATGTACCGACTTACGAGCCGCTGCTGTTGACCGTAGTGCCGACGGTCGTGAAGATCCCGTTGAGCGAATTGCCAACCGCCCCGGCGCCGGTGATGATCGCGAGCGCGATGAGAGCCGCGATCAAGCCATACTCGATCGCGGTCGCGCCAGACTCGTCCCAAGCGAAACGACAAGCTATTTTCTGCATTTCAACCTCCTACAGCTACTAAAGCGAAAACTAATATTCGCCGTGAGTTGCGGGGACGTTAAGGTTCTCGGTTTCGCGTCCGTTAACATTTGCCAGACGAATGAAATAAAGGCCGGGTTGGTTGGTGCCACTGGGAGTTTTTAAGGCTGCGGCTACCTGTGCAGAGCGGGTTTCCCGGACGCCACAGTATCGAGGCTCCGCGACTTCAGAAACGAAATCGACGGGATCCTGCAAATTTGTCGAAAAACTTGGTACGCCCAAGGGGAATCGAACCCCTGTTCCCGCCGTGAGAGGGCGGTGTCCTGACCGCTAGACGATGGGCGCGTTCAAGAACCGGCGATATAGGCTGAGCGCTGGGAAAAAGCAACTGGGGTTAGGCCGCTTTCCCCGGTCGAGGAAAAGCCGGCCGTCAGCCTATCGTTTCGGTTCGATCAGATCCCAGAGATTGCCATGCAGATCGGCGAAAACCGCCACCGTGCCGTAGGGCTCGAAGCGCGGTGCTTCGCGGAATTCGACGCCCTTCTCCAGCATCGCCGCGTGGTCACGGGCAAAGTCGTCGGTTTCCAGGAACAGGAAGACACGGCCGCCGGTCTGATTGCCGATACTTTTGCTTTGTGCCTCGTCGGAAGCCTCGGCCAGCAGCAGCCTGGCGCCCTGCCCGTTGGCCGGCGCCACTGTGACCCAGCGCTTGCCGCCGCCGAGATCGACATTTTCGACGAGCAGGAAACCCAGCCTCTCGACATACCAGGCGATCGCCTCGTCATAATTGGCGACGACCAGGGCGACCGTGGCGACGCGACGATGTTCGGCGAACCCGTTCATCCCCGAGGCTTCATTGGCCTGCTGCCGTTCATCGTTGCGGCTCGGTCACTTGTTGCGGATCGCAAAGCGGCCGATCAGGCGTCGCTCAGTGATGTCGTAGACGAAGATCGTCCGGCTGCCGTCGGCAAGCTCGGCGTCGATCGAGACACGGTTGCCGGACAGCGACTGGCTGACCACCTTGGCCCCGACCGGCAGCACGATGTCGCCGCTGACCGGTTCGCCGGCGGGTGTCTGGATATCCCCGGCCAGCGGCGGGTTCGCCGGCGGTGCATTGCGCGCTTTGTAGACAAGGGCGCCGATCACCACCATAAGGGCGAGGAACAGCAGGCCGAGATTGATCCCGACGAAGCGGACGAGTTTCCTGCGCACCTTTTCGACCTCGGGGTCGAGCGGCTTATCCTGGTCTTCTTCGGCGATCGGGCTGGCCATGGCAAACAGTTCCGGAACGGTTTTTCAATGAGCGCTCATAACGAAGAGGCCCCTGAATTGATAGAGGCGGTACCGACCGTGCTGGTGGCGGATGCGGACGCGGCCGGTCAGCGCCTCGACCAGTGGCTGGCGGCAAGGCTTGGTCCGGACATGTCACGCAGCCGCGTGCAGATGCTGATCAGGCAAGGCGCGGTCTCGGTCGACGGCAAGCTGATCGATGAGACCAAGCGCAAGATGGCGCCGGGCGAAAGCGTGTCGGTTACCATGCCGGAGCCGGAGCCGGCGGAGCCGCAGGGCGAGAACATCGCACTCGATGTGCTTTATGAGGACGACGAGCTGATTGTCATCAACAAGCCGGCCGGGCTTGTCGTGCACCCCGGAGCGAGCAACTGGACCGGTACGCTGGTCAACGCGCTGATCCATCATTGCGGCGACAGCCTTTCCGGAATTGGCGGCGTGCGGCGGCCAGGCATCGTCCACCGCCTCGACAAGGAGACCAGCGGCGTCATGGTGGTCGCCAAGACTGACCGCGCCCACAAGTCACTCTCCGAGGCTTTCGCCGATCACGGCCTCACCGGCGATCTCGAACGTGCCTATCTGGCGCTGGTCTGGGGCATACCGCAGAGGCCGACCGGAAGGGTCGACGCGCCGCTCGGCCGCGCCGCCGACCGCGTGCGCCGTGCCGTGGTGCCGGAAGGACGCGACGACGCCCGCCATGCGGTCACCCACTTTGCCGTGCAGGAGCGCTTCGGCGAGAGCCAACAGGAGTTTGCCACGGCCAGCATGGTCGAATGCCGGCTGGAGACCGGCCGCACCCACCAGATCCGTGTCCACATGGCGCATATCGGTCATCCGGTGATCGGCGACCCCGATTATGGCCAGGCCTTCCGCACCAAGGCCAACCGGCTGCCGGAACCGCTGAAAAGCCAGGTCAAGGCATTTCCCCGGCAAGCTTTGCATGCCTGGCTCCTTGCATTTCGCCACCCCACTACCCATTTAACGATGAGGTTCGAGGCGCCGTTACCGAGGGACATGGAGGAACTCGTCGGCGGTTTTCGCAAATTCTGAACCCGTCACCGACAAGCCATCAAAAAACCTGACTGACATTGTTCACTTCACCGTGACACACTGTTTCGTGTTGAACAAATGCCTGTCTTTTCTGGTTTTGTTCCTGTATAAGATCCGATGTCGCGGGCGAGCCTTTTGGTGCTCGCGTCACATGCCCGCCGCGTTTCGGGGGCATCACTCCAATAGAGAGGGGGCGCTATCATGGCCCAGTCACTACCCAGTATCGTTTCCGGCGAAGGCGGCCTCAGCCGCTACCTGGAAGAAATCCGCCGCTTTCCCATGCTGCAGCCGCAGGAAGAGTACATGCTCGCCAAGCGTTATGCCGAGCATGAAGACACCTCCGCTGCGCACAAGCTCGTCACCAGCCATCTCAGGCTCGTCGCCAAGATCGCCATGGGCTATCGCGGCTATGGCCTGCCGATCGGCGAAGTGATCTCGGAAGGCAATGTCGGCCTGATGCAGGCCGTCAAGAAATTCGAACCCGAGCGCGGCTTCCGCCTCGCGACCTATGCCATGTGGTGGATCAAGGCCTCGATCCAGGAGTACATCCTGCGCTCGTGGAGCCTGGTCAAGATGGGCACGACCGCCAACCAGAAGCGCCTGTTCTTCAACCTGCGCAAGGTGAAGGGCAAGATCCAGGCGCTCGACGACGGCGACTTGAAGCCCGACCAGATCGCCGAGATCGCCACCAGGCTGAACGTTTCCGAAGCCGAAGTGGTGTCGATGAACCGCCGCCTGTCGGGCGATGCCTCGCTCAATGCCCCGATCCGGGCGAGCGAAGGTGAGTCCGGCGAGTGGCAGGACTGGCTGGTCGACGACCACGAAAGCCAGGAAGAGATGCTGATCGAGCAGGACGAGCTGGAAAACCGGCGCGGCATGCTGTCGGGCGCTCTTGCCGTGCTCAACGAGCGCGAGCGGCGCATCTTCGAGGCCCGTCGCCTCGCCGAGGAGCCGCTGACGCTGGAAGAGCTTTCGTCCGAATTCGACATCAGCCGCGAGCGCGTGCGCCAGATCGAGGTGCGCGCCTTCGAGAAGGTACAGGATGCGGTCAAGGCCGCCGCCAAGCGCCAGACCCAGGCGCTGCGCACCATTGAGGCGCAGCCCGCAGCCTAAAGCCGGCTAAAGGCCACAAGATCTAAAGGCGGCGCCAGGAAACTGGCGCCGCTTTTTTTCTTGTGTGGTTGGCGAAAGCGGAGACGACATCCGATCTCCCCCGCAAGGGGGGAGATTGCAGCTTCGCCGGCAGCGATCTCTCAAAGCCCATCCAGCGGAAACTTCAGGTACCGCCGGCCATTCGCCTCGGGTTCGGGCAGCCTCCCGCCATTCATGTTGACCTGCAGCGCATGCAGGATCAGCCTCGGCATCGGCAGCGTCCTGTCGCGCGCCTCGCGCAGGGCGACGAACTCGGCCTCGCTGCGGGCGGCGGCAAGATGGGTGTTGGTCGCCTTCTGTATGGCGACCGTGCTTTCCCACAAGGGTTCGCGGCCGCCGGCCTGATAGTCATGACCGACGAACAGCCGCATCTCGTCCGGCAACGCCAGTATGTCCTGGATCGAGCGCCAGAGCCGCGCGGCACTGCCGCCGGGAAAGTCCGTCCTCGCTGTGCCGCTGTCGGGCATGAACAGCGTGTCGTGGACGAAGGCGGCATCGCCGATCACATAGGTGATCGACGCCAGCGTATGGCCGGGCGAGAACAGCACCTTGACCGGAAGCGTGCCGACCGTGAAGGTTTCGCCTTCACCAAACAGCCTGTCCCACTGCGAACCGTCGGCGGGAAAATCCGGCCAGTTGTAGATCGCCTTCCACAAATTCTGGACGTCGACGACCCTGTCGCCGATCGCTGTCGGCGCTCCGGTCTTCTCCCTCAGATAGTGCGCCGCCGAGAAATGATCGGCGTGCGGATGGGTGTCGAGGATCCATTCGACGCTCAGCCCCTGCTCGCTGACGAAGTCGAGCAGGATATCGGCATTCGTCGTTGCCGTAGCACCGGATTTCTCATCGAAATCGAGGATCGGATCGATGATGGCGCAGCGTTTCGTCGCCTGGTCGGCGACGACATACTGGATAGCCCCGGTCGGCTTGTCGTAGAAGCCGCTGACCTGCGGCCTGGCCAAAGCTACGTCCAATTCTGGCTTCCCCAACTCTCGGTCGTCAGGAATGATTTTCTCTGACGACACCCGAGAGGAGCATGGTTGTCCGCTCGGGTGAGCCAGTCAAGCATCATTTCGCTCGCGGCGACAGGAAAGCCAAAAACTGTTCCGAGGAGCGGTCAGGCAGAGGGCTGCTTGGTCTTCCGCAGATACGGCAGGATGGTCTCATAAGCGCCGAAGCGCCTGATCGCGTCCTCGTTGGAGACGGCAGCGGTGATGATGACGTCCTCGCCCTGCTTCCAGTTTGCCGGCGTCGCCACCTGATGCTTGGCGGTCAGCTGCATGGAATCGACCGCACGCAGGATCTCATCGAAGTTGCGGCCCGTGGTCATCGGGTAGGTCAGCACCAGCTTGATCTTCTTGTCCGGTCCGATGACATAGACCGAGCGCACCGTGGCATTGTCGGCCGGTGTGCGGCCTTCCGACGTCTCGCCGGCACCGCCCGGCAGCATGTCGTAGAGCTTGGCGACCTTGAGGTCCTTGTCGCCGATCAGCGGGTAGTTCACCGAATGGCCGGTCGCCGTCTTGATGTCGTCCTGCCACTTGCCGTGGCTTTCGACCGGATCGACCGAAATGCCGATGATCTTGACGTTGCGCTTCTTGAATTCGCCTTCGAGCCCCGCCATCGTGCCAAGCTCGGTCGTGCAGACCGGCGTGAAATTCTTGGGATGACTGAACAGGATCGCCCATCCGTCCCCGATCCAGTCGTGGAATTTGATCGTCCCTTGCGTGGTCTCGGCGGTAAAATCCGGCGCAATGTCGTTGATACGAAGGCTCATGGTACATCTCCCCTGTAAACGGAACCCGTCGGCAGCGAGGAACGACAAGCGGCAACCCATGCCGCCATCGAGCTGCCCCGCCCGGGCATCGTTGCATCTTAGCGCAAAAATTGTGACTGCAAGACAATATGAAACTCTTGTCGGCGGCACGCGAGCATTTTTATGCTGCCGAATGCTCGGCACGCGGATGAGAGCCTGTTGGGCTGGACAGGAGAGATCCTGCCTCAGCTCTTGTTGACCGCCATTGTCACAGTCAGGTCTTCCATGCGCTGTGCCAGCGCGCTGAGCGCGTTGGTCAGCACGCTATCGCTCTTGTCGGCCTTGGTCAGAGCCTCGTCGCGGGTCTTGCGCAAGGTCAGCACTTCGCTTTCCATGCCCTTGACGCGTTTCTGCAACTCCGAGAGTTCATCCATCACCATGATGCCGGCCATCACGGTCAGCCGCTGATCGCCGATCTCGCCGAATGAATCCTTCAGGTGCGAAACATAGCGGTCGAAGCGCTCGGCAAGGTCGATCAGATGCTCTTCCTGGCCCTCGTCGCAGGCCATGCGATACTGCTTGCCGTCGATTGAAACCGTGACCTGTGCCATCGGGCCAGCTCCTATCTGTCCAACACGGCGCGGATGGTTTCCATGGCAGTCACCAAACGTCGCGAGACTTCCTTGTTGGCATCTTCCAGCCGTTCGGCGCGCGCTTCGGAATTATCGAGTTCCTGCGCCAGCCGCGAGCGATCGGCATTCATCCGCTGCACCTCGGCCTCGGCTTCGGAGTAGTCGCGTTCATGCTCGAGCTTGGCCGCGACGGCGTTTTCCAGCCCCTCGATGGCCTTGCCCAGCCTCGCGATGACTTCCTTGAGTGTGGCTTCCCCGGTCATGGCCTTCGTCCTGTGCCCTGCCCATCACCGAATCGTTCACGTTCAGAACGCGTTATCCCTGAAACATTAGGCACCGGGTGAAGGCAACGTCAACAAAGCTCTCGCGACTGTCCCCCGCTAACGCTAATGTAGGTCCGCCGCCGGCATCACAAGACCGGCAAATGTGCACCCGATTTGTTGACTAAAAGCCCGCGCCTGCTATGTGTCGCGCACCCTTTTCAAGGGCTCTCCCAAGCCCCCAAACCCCCACTTCTGGAGGAACCATGACGTCGCGTGAACAACATGACCGGATGGCCAATGCGATCCGCTTTCTCTCCATGGACGCCGTCGAGAAGGCAAATTCCGGCCATCCAGGCCTGCCAATGGGCTGCGCCGATATCGCCACGGTGCTGTTCACGAAGTTCCTGAAATATGATCCGAAGGCCCCCCATTGGCCCGACCGGGATCGCTTCATCCTGTCGGCCGGCCACGGTTCGATGCTGCTCTATTCGCTGCTGCACCTGACCGGCTACGAGGACATGACGATCGACCAGATCAAGCATTTCCGCCAGTTGGGCTCGAAGACCGCCGGCCATCCCGAATACGGCCATGCCACCGGCATAGAGACGACCACCGGCCCGCTCGGCCAGGGTCTCGCCAATTCGGTCGGCTTCGCGCTCGGCGAGCGCATCATGAACGCAGCCTTCGGCAACGACCTCGTCGACCATTACACCTACGTACTGGCCGGTGACGGCTGCCTGATGGAAGGTGTTTCCCAGGAAGCCATCGCGCTTGCCGGCCATCTCAAGCTCAACAAGCTGATCGTCTTCTGGGACAACAACAACATCTCGATCGACGGCCCGGTCTCGCTTGCCGACAACACCGACCAGGTCGCCCGCTTCCAGGCCTCGGGCTGGAACGCCAGCCACATCGACGGCACCGATCCGGAAGCCATCGCCTATGCCATCGAAGCCGCTCGTCACTCCGACAAGCCGACGATGATCGCCTGCAAGACGACCATCGGCTTCGGCGCTCCAACCAAGGCCGGCACCAACAA
>NZ_RZQP01000280.1:0-7143 GCF_003998165.1 Mesorhizobium sp. M7A.F.Ca.US.007.01.2.1
CCCCTATGTACTGGGCCTTGCATGAACGGAAATTTGACTGCGTGGAAGCCGCGAAATCGCCGCTTCGCGCCGTTTGCCGCGCAGATGGCCCGCCGGGCCGGTTGCAGCGCGCGGCCTGACAGGAGTGCCGCATGGCCGAGATGACGCCCGCCTTGACCCCCGCTTGGGCCACGGAAAAGCCGACCGCCCTTCTGGTGCTGGCCGACGGTACCGTCATCGAAGGTCGCGGTCTCGGCGCCACCGGCTCCGCTGTCGCCGAAGTCTGCTTCAACACGGCGCTGACCGGCTATCAGGAAATCCTCACCGATCCGTCCTATGCCGGCCAGATCGTCACCTTCACCTTCCCGCATATCGGCAACATCGGCACCAATGACGAGGACATCGAGGATCTCAATCCGCTCGCCCGCGCCGGCGCCGTCGGCGCCGTGTTCAAGGCCGATGTCACCAACCCGTCCAACTACCGTGCCGGCACTGGTCTCGACCAGTGGCTGAAGAAGCGCGGCATCGTCGCTTTGTCGGGCATCGACACCCGCGCGCTCACCGCGCTGATCCGTGAAAAGGGCATGCCCAACGCCGTCATCGCGCATGCGCCCGATGGCGTGTTCGACATCGACGATCTGAAGCGCCGCGCCGCCGCATGGTCGGGCCTGATCGGGCTGGATCTCGCCAAGGAGGTTACGTCGGGCCAGTCCTCGGTCTGGCGCGAGACACCCTGGGTGTGGAACGAAGGCTTTGGCGAACAGATCGAACCGACAATGCACGTCGTCGCCATCGACTACGGCGTCAAACGCAACATCTTGCGCCTGCTCGCCGGCCTCGGCGCCAAGGTCACCGTGGTGCCGGCCAAGTCCGGCGCCGAGGAAATCCTCGCCATGCAGCCGGACGGCATTTTTCTCTCCAACGGCCCCGGCGACCCGGAAGCCACCGGCGACTATGCCGTACCGGTCATCCGGGATCTGCTGAAGACCGACATCCCGGTGTTCGGCATCTGCCTTGGCCACCAGATGCTGGCGCTGGCGCTGGGCGGCAAGACCGCCAAGATGCACCAGGGCCATCACGGCGCCAACCATCCGGTCAAGGACCACACCACCGGCAAGGTCGAGATCGTCTCGATGAACCACGGCTTTGCCGTGGATGCCGACTCGCTGCCATCAGGCGTCGAGGAAACCCACGTCTCGCTGTTCGACGGTTCGAATTGCGGCATCACCCTGACCGGCCGGCCGGTGTTCTCGGTCCAGCATCACCCCGAGGCTTCGCCCGGCCCGCAGGATTCACACTACCTGTTCCGCCGCTTCGTCAATTTGATCCGCGAAAAGCGCGGTGAGGAATTGCTGGCCGAACGGGCTTAGCGCGATCCGGTAGCGCCGCCCCTCATTGCCCTGCCGGGATGGCCCTCCCTGGTGAGCGCAATGCGGTTGTGACTCACACCTGTGCTCCATCCTCAGCGACACCGGTGGCGACATTCGTGCGCGCTGCCGGCCTCGCAACTTTCGTCACAAAGACGATGACCGCCAGCGTCAGGAAGCACGCTCCCAGCAGATAGGGCGCGCCGCCGAAGGTCACCGGCGCGCTTGGCCCGGTGAACCAGGAAAAGATCGCCGTGTAGAGCAGCGGCGTGATGATCGAGGTGATCGAGAAGATCGAGGTCATCGCGCCCTGCAGTTCGCCTTGCGCCGAAGGCGGCACCTTGGCGGCGGCGAGGCTCCGCAGCGGCGGGTCGGCCAGCGCTTCCAGGCAGCCGACGACGATCACCGCATAGATCATCCAGCCTTGCGACGCGAAGGCGTAGCCGAAGGCGCTGGCTGCCGTGAATGTCAGGCCGATGACTGCGGTCTTCCACTCGCCAAGCCTAGGGATGACGCGCGGCAGCACCGTCGCCATGACGATCGCGCCGCACAGGCCAAAGGCGCCGAGCGAGAAGCCGATCTGCTGCTCGCTCCAGCCATAGCGGTAGCTGGAGACGAACGACCAGACCGCCGGATACATCATATGCCCGAGCGTCATCAGGAAGAAGACAAGCCCGATCCAGCCGATGCCTTGATATTGGCGCATCTGCAGAAGCGTGCCGACCGGGTTGGCGCGTTTCCACTCGAAGCGGCGGCGGTGCTTGTCATCGAGCGTTTCCGGCAGGAAAAACAAAGCGATGAGGAAATTCACGAAGGCGAGCCCGGCGGCGAAATAGAACGGCACGCGCGGCCCGAACGTGCCGAGCAGCCCGCCCAGAACCGGCCCGATGACGAAGCCGACGCCAAATGCGATGCCGAGCAGGCCGAAATTCTTAGCCCGATTGTCATCGTTCGAGATGTCGGCGATGAAGGCCGATGTCGTCGAATAGCTGGCGCCCGAAATGCCGGCCAGCACGCGCCCGATGAACAGCATCGGGTAGGACCAGGCGACGGCGCAGATCAGATTGTCGATGGAGAAGGTCAGCACCGATGCGAGCAGGATCGGCCGCCGCCCGAACCGGTCGCTCAAGCCGCCCATGATCGGTGCGAAGAAGAACTGCATCGCCGCATAGACGAAGAACAGCCAGCCGCCTTCGATCGCCGCGCCGCTGATGCTGACCCCGGTCAATTCCCGGAGATAGGCCGGCAGCACCGGCATGATCATGCCGAAGCCGATAATGTCGAGCAGCAGCGTGGTGAAGACGAGCGCAAGGCCCCGTCTGGCGGTTTTGGGGTCGATCATGCAGGATCAAGCTCCTCTGCTCGCCCTCAGGCGCAGGCGGACGCACCTTATAGGCGAGCTCGCGGAAAGGAACAATGCAGGAACAGGCCGAATCTATTCATCCTGACACCACCTGACGGCAGCATCGCCGGCAGGTGAAGCTCGACAACGGTCTGGTCAGATCGGCCCACTCAGCGTGTTGCAATCCGACAGCTTGCCGCTCTTGTAACCACGCGCCAGCCAGGTCTGCCGCTGCTGCGAGGTGCCGTGGTTGAAGCTTTCCGGCACGACATAGCCCTGCATCTTCTTCTGCAGCGTGTCGTCGCCGATCTGCTTGGCGGCGTTCAGCGCGCTTTCGATGTCGCCCTGCTCCAATATGCCTTTCTGTCCGGTGTAGTGGGCCCACACACCGGCAAAGCAGTCGGCCTGAAGCTCGATTCGCACCGACATCTGGTTGGCCTCGACCTCGCCCATGCTCTGCCGCATCTGGTTGAACTTGGACATGATGCCGGTCAGGTTCTGCACATGATGGCCGATTTCATGCGCGATCACATAGGCGCGGGCAAATTCGCCCGAAGCGCCGAACTGCTGGTCGAGTTGCTGGAAGAAGGTCATGTCCAGATAGACCTTGTGGTCGCCGGGACAATAGAACGGTCCGGCCGCCGCGGAGGCAAAGCCGCAGGCCGAGCGCACCTGGCCGGAAAACAGCACCAGCTTGGGATCCTCGTAGGTCAATCCCTGCGACTTGAAGATGCCGGTCCAGGTGTCCTCGGTCTCGGCCAGCACGGTCGCCACGAACTGCTTCATCTCGTCATTGGCCGGTGTGGCACCGTTGTCCTGGCCGCTATTGTCGGTGATCTGGCCGCCGCCGCCCGGCAGCAGGCCGCCGTCGCCACCGCCCAGGATCGTCGAAGGATCGAAGCCGAAATACCATCCGGCCAGCACCACCAGGATGACGAGGAAGATGCTGCCGCCGCCACCGGTACGGCCGCCGATCGGAATGCGGAACTGGCCACCGCCGCCGCCGAGTCCGCCGCCGCCGCTGTCGCTGCGGTCGTCCTCGATATTGTCACTCTGACGACGGCCCTTCCAGAGCATGGCAACTCCTCGTGCAGCAAACCTCCCCGTTGCTCCGGGGCGACAAACAATTATCTCAACGGTTGCGCCAAGTCACAGCATTTTTCGATGGCCTTTTTGGCCACACGGGTTGCCTTGCGGCCAAGTTCGTTGTGGCGAGCGGCTCGGCGTGGCAATCGTCCCCGTGGCCTACAGCCGATCACGTAAGCCCGACAGAGAGCTAATCTTCCTGCTTGGCGCCGGCGCTCTTGCCGTCGGAGCTCTTCGAACGCTCCTCGAAACGCGCCGCGCCCTTTTTCAGCGGATGGCCGGTTTCGGCTTCGGTCTTGCGCTCATCCCTGGCCGCCGCCTGTTTCAGTCCCTCGGCTGCCTGCTTGCCCTTTGCCGCCGGCGTTTGTTCGATGCCCATCGTTTCCTCCCTTTCGCGCGCCAATCGCACGGATCTGGTGCAAACGTGTCTGGCGTGCGACGGTTCCGGCGACGCGGGAACTCTGGCGCTCAGCGCGCCGTCATCGCCTTGCGGAAGGCTTCCAGCGTCTCGGCGCTGACATGGTGCTCGATGCCCTCGGCATCGATGCGCGCTGTCTCCGCACTGACACCGAGCGAGCGCAAGAAAGCTTCCACCGTCTGGTGGCGGATGCGGCTTTCCTCCGCGACTTTGCGGCCGGCTTCGGTCAGGAACACGCCACGATAGGGCTTTCTCGACACCAGACCGTCGGCGCACAGCCTGGTCAGCATCTTGGCCACCGTCGGCTGCGCGACGCCGAGCCGTGCGGCGATGTCGACCTGACGCGCCTCGTTGCCGTCTTCGATCAGGTCGGCGATCAGCTCGACATAATCCTCGACCAACGCACTGCGGCGCGCTTCGCGCTGCTGCCGGAAGCCCTCCGAATGAATTTCGGCGTCGAGCAGCGGCTCGCGCGGAACTGGTCTGTTCTTCAGCACCAATACGCGCTCCTCCCAGGACTATTTGCCATCCATGCTTTCATAGCACGGGCTCTGATTCTTCAGGCCGTTTATTTGCATTCCGCCACAGGTGCAACCGGGGCTTCCGATTGCCGCTTCACCCGATGACCGCGAGCCGGATAAAAAGCAACGACAATGAAATATAGCATATTGCATAATGTTGAGCCATGGCATAGCTTAAGCCAACATCGTCCAGTCTCGCGGAAAGCCCTCCTTCATGTCCGAAGCCGAAGCCACAGCCTCCCGTTCCTCATGGCGGTTCGCCAGGCCCGACGAGGACGAGCAGCCCAGCCTGCGCGAAGTCAATTCCTCTATCGCCGTGCCGAACTCGGGCGTCTGGTTCCGTCGCCTGTTCGCCTTCATGGGTCCCGGCTACATGGTCTCGGTCGGCTATATGGACCCCGGCAACTGGGCGACCGACCTCGCCGGCGGCGCCCAGTTCGGTTACACGCTGCTGTTCATCATCATGCTGTCCAACCTGATGGCGATCCTTTTGCAGGCGCTGGCGGCACGGCTCGGCATCGCCACCGGCCGCGACCTCGCCCAGGCCTGCCGGGCCTATTATCCCCGGCCGGTGAACTTCGTGCTGTGGATCGCCTGCGAGCTGGCCATCATCGCCTGCGACCTGGCCGAAGTCATCGGCACCGCGATCGCATTGCAGCTTCTGTTCGGCATTCCGCTGATCGGCGGCGCCATGCTGACGGCGCTCGATGCCTTCCTCGTGCTGCTCCTGATGAACAAGGGGTTTCGCTATCTCGAAGCCTTCGTCATCGCGCTTTTGATCATCATCTTCAGCTGCTTCGCCATCCAGATCTTCGTCGCCGCCCCGCCGGCCGGTTCGATCCTGCATGCCATGTTCGTGCCGTCGTCGGAAATCGTCACCAATCCGGCGATGCTCTACATCGCCATCGGCATCATCGGCGCCACCGTCATGCCGCATAATCTCTATCTGCACTCCTCGATCGTGCAGACCCGCGCCTATGAACGCACCGACAAGGGCAAGCGCGACGCCATCAAATGGGCAACGACGGACTCGACCATCGCCCTGATGCTGGCTTTGTTCGTCAACGCCTCGATCCTGATCGTGTCCGCGGTCGCCTTTCACAACACCGGCCACCAGGACGTCGCAGAGATCGGCCAGGCCTTCGAGCTGCTGTCGCCGCTGCTCGGCCTCGGCATCGCCTCGATCCTGTTCGCTGTGGCGCTGCTGGCTTCCGGCCTGAACTCGACGGTGACGGCCACGCTCGCCGGCCAGATTGTTATGGAAGGCTTCCTGCGCCTGCGCATCCCCAACTGGGCACGCCGGCTGCTGACGCGCGGCCTCGCCATTATCCCGGTGGTGGTCGTCACCGCGCTCTATGGCGAAAAGGGCACCGGCCAGTTGCTGGTGTTCAGCCAGGTCATCCTGTCGATGCAACTGCCCTTCGCGGTCGTCCCGCTGGTGCAGTTCGTCTCCGACAAGAAGAAGATGGGCAATCTCGCCATTCCGCGCGGCGTCGCAGCCCTTGCCTGGGTGGTCGCCGCGATCATCCTGGTGCTCAACTTCAAGCTGCTCTACGACACCATGTTCGGGGTCGGCTGAGTTCCGCTTCGCCTGGAAACCAGCTGCCCTCTGCGCAGGGGGCAGCCTCGCGACAAATCGGCAATCCGCGCTATGTTTTCCGGCATCATGACCCGGATCGAAGACATCAGGAAATTCTACGCGCGGCTGCTGGCCGCCAATGCCGGCTCGCCCGACCCACGTCTGGAAGCGGCTTTCGCCGACGTGCCGCGCGAAGCGTTTCTCGGTCCCGGACCGTGGACGGTCGTCGCCGGCAACGGCAGGGTCACAACACCAAGCGCCGATCCGGCTCATATCTATCAGAACGTGCTGGTGGCGCTCGACGACGACAAGGGCATCAACAATGGCGAGCCATTCCTGCACGCCATGTGGATTGGAAAGCTTGAACCGAAACCCGGTGAGGCGGTTTGCCATATCGGCGCCGGCACCGGCTACTACACCGCCGTGCTGGCCCGGCTGGTTTCGCCAGGCGGCATCGTCACCGCTTTCGAACTCGACGAGAAGCTGGCCGATCTGGCGCGTCAAAATCTCGAAGCCTATGGCAATGCGACGGTGGTCCATGGCGATGCCGTGACGACGCCCCTGCCGCCATCCGACATCATCTATGTCAATGCCGGGGTCGCAGCGCCCCCGGCCGGATGGCTGAAGGCGCTGCGGCCAGGCGGCCGCATGATCTTTCCCTGGCGGCCGGCCGAGCGCGTCCCGCTGGCGGTGATGGTGACACGCACGCAAAAAGGCTTCGCCTGCGATCCGTTCATGCGGTCGTGGTTCATTCCCTGTGTCGGCGCCTCGGTCGCGGACCCCGCGGCGATGATCCCCACCGGCGAGCAGGCCGCGCGCAGCCGCTCGATCTGGCTGGCGCAGGACAGGGC
>NZ_RZQP01000281.1:0-7095 GCF_003998165.1 Mesorhizobium sp. M7A.F.Ca.US.007.01.2.1
GCGTTGCCTGGGATCGTCGACGGGCAGCGGCCGATGCACGATCTTCGATCGGGCGTTGGTGTAATCGACGACCAGCGTCGCCAGTTCCATGATGGTGAACTCGGCAGGGTTGCCGAGATTGACCGGGTGGGCGGGCGCGTTCGGCGCATTCATCAGCCGGATAAAGCCCTCGATCAGGTCGTCGGCATAGCAGAAGGAGCGCGTCTGCTGGCCGCTGCCATAGACGGTCAGGTCCTCGCCGCGCAGCGCCTGGACGATGAAGTTCGAAACCACACGTCCATCGTCGGGCTGCATGCGGCGACCGTAGGTGTTGAAAATGCGGGCGACACGAATATCGAGACCATAGGTTCTCGAATAATCGAAGAACAGGGTTTCGGCCGAGCGCTTGCCTTCATCGTAGCAGGAGCGCGGCCCGTGCGTGTTGACGTTGCCGAAGTAGCTCTCGGGCTGTGGATGCACGAAGGGATCGCCATAGACTTCGGACGTCGAGGCCTGGAATATCTTGGCCTTGTTCTGTCGCGCGAGTTCCAGAAGGTTCAGCGAGCCAAGCACGCTTGTCTTGAAGGTGTGGATCGGATCTGCCTGGTAGTGCGGCGGAGAGGCTGGGCAGGCGAGATTGTAGATCTCGTCGCACTGAAGGTCCGAAGGCAGTGCATCGACGATGTCGTGCTCGATGCAGCTGAAGCTCGGATTGCGCTGAAGGGCATTGAGATTGTATCTTTTGCCGGTGTGGAAATTGTCCAGCGCGACAACGTCGTATCCGTCCCGCAAAAGACGTTCGCACAGATGCGAACCTAAAAATCCCGCTCCTCCGGCGACAAGGGCGCGTCGTCGGCTTTGGCTGGCGTCCTTTTGGCTGCCGGATTCCAGTTTCAGAACCTTGACAAGCTTAGTCATGCTTTCCTCATACGCACCGAACACGCTACCGCCGGGCCGGGACAAAGCATCGCCCGGCCACGTTCCTGAGAACGTGGCAAACCTCCGCATCTGCGGAACCGCCATCACTGATGTGCGTCAATTGTTCTTGGCTTTCGCGAAGCTGGTGCGACTACACAACCTCCGTGCTGCCGCTCAGCATTCTCCGCGCCCCGAAATCGCGATCACACGCCCGGTGTCACCATCGATTGCTCGCCCAAATTGCACATCCCAACGCATCGAAAATATACCTGTGGAAATTATAGTCAACTAAATTAGCAATTCCTTAACCAAATGCGCTCGCGAATGGTTAATCATGAAAGCGGCTACGGCCTCTCGGACCGAAGCATGGCGCACAAGGCAAATCCTGTTTATGAATCAGCATATTGGCTCGATCGACGTCAATATGTTGCCGGACGCGGCAAGCTGTCCCTTGAGGTAGAATCAAAACCTGACAGCAAGAACGGCCAAGAATGAGCCGACAGCAATATTCAGCGCGGCGCGCGAAATACACGGCTTAATTTTTGAGCGCATAGGTAGAACGTTATCGGCATTGTTGCGCAGCCACGCCGCCAAGCTGGTTGCGCTCGCACCCCGCACGGTCCACCTCCAGGGTGGCTGACGCAACTGGCCATCGCCTTTTGGCCGTCGGGGCGCTATTGGCAAGGTCACGATACGCCATGGTGATGTGAATGCGCTTTCTGTTTGTCCTGATCCTGCTTGTCGGCGCCGGCGTCGGTGTCATCTATCCCTGGGCGAGGAGCAATTTCTCCGGGCACGAGATCGGCACCTGGCGGGTCTATGAGCAAGGCCGTTTCAAGCCGCTGACGGTGCCGCTCTCCGGCCGCGATGCGCCGGTGCGGGTGCTGGTCGACCTGACCGCAAGAGCCGAGCGCATCGTCTCGCAGCAGCGCACCGTGCTGACGCTGACCGCCGCCAGCAATGGCCGCACGGTGCTCGCCTCGACGCTGCAGTTCAACCATTCCGACAATCCTCGCCAGGCCAGCCCGCAACTGCCCGACAAGATCTTTCGCGACGAGGCCGGCGTCATCGCGACCGTCAGCCCGGGTCCCTACGTCTTCACCGTCGGACCGGGTGATGCCGACGACATACCGATGCGGGCTGTCGATCTCATCCTGCGCTCCGGCGCAGGCGAGATCGACAGCCGTGCACGGCCGGTCGGCTTCGCGCTGATGGCGATCGGCCTGATCGGATTTTTGCTGACCTTGCGCACTCGAGGCGGTCGGCCGGAAAATCCGAACTCTCAGCCGCCACCGCCGCGCTGGGGCAGGGGCTGATGCATGTCGCCCAAAAGTGTGCAGCGGTTTTGGGACAACGACATGCATAACGGCACAAAACGATGAACTACCGCCACGCCTACCATGCCGGGAATTTCGCCGACGTCGTCAAGCATGTCGTGCTGACGCGCTTGCTCGAGTATCTGAAGCAGAAGGACAAGGCGTTTCGGGTCGTCGACACCCATGCCGGCATTGGCCGCTACGATCTGTCGTCGGCCGAAGCGCAGAAGACGGGTGAGTGGCAAGGCGGCATCGGCAGGCTGATCGATGCCCCGTTTGCCGCGCCGGTGGCAGCACTGCTCGCGCCTTATCTGGAGACAATACGGTCGCTCAACCCTGAGGGTGGCATCCAGAAATACCCGGGCTCGCCGTTGATTGCGCGCCATCTCATGCGCAAGCAGGACAGGCTGACCGCGATCGAGCTGCACCCCAAGGATGCCGCGAGGCTGAGGACGTTCTTTGCCGGCGATTTCCAGGCCCGGATCATCGAACTCGATGGCTGGCTGGCGCTCGGCGCCCATCTGCCGCCGAAGGAGAAGCGCGGCCTTGTTCTCATCGATCCGCCATTCGAGGAAGCGGGTGAGTTCGATCGCCTCGTCGACGGGCTCATAAGGGCGCACAAGCGCTGGCCAGGCGGCATCTACGCGCTCTGGTATCCGATCAAGGACCGCAAGGCGATCATCGCTTTCCGCAAGGCGCTGAAGCAATCGGGCATCCCGAAGCTGCTCGACATCGAATTCGAGATCAGGCCGGCCTCTTTGGAACCCAGCCTCGACGGCAGCGGTCTGCTGGTGGTCAATCCGCCGTTCACGCTGGAGGGCGAGCTGCGGACGCTGCTGCCGGCCCTGCACAGGCTGCTTGCGGTGGGGCGGCCGGCGCACTGGTCGTTGGAATGGCTGGCCGGCGAGCAGGCTTGAGGCGGGCTCATTGACGACCCGGGACCCGCGCTCTTTTGGATCCGGGCATGAACGTGCCAGAGCCATTCCGGTGCCGTGTAAATTCGGCTTTGGTCGAAAAGCAGTTTCAAACTGGGAAACCATTGTCAACGCAACCGCTTGACCGCCGCCGAGCGAATCCGCACAGTGCGCACAATCGACCTTGAGAGGCTGCCATGACTCGCTTCGCCAAATCCGCTCTTGCCGCCCTGATTTCGCTCTGCACCCCGCTTGCCGCGCCTCTCGGTATCACCCAGACCGTGCAGGCCGCCGATCTTACGGTCTATTCCGATGAAGACAGCGGGGTTTGCGGTCAGCCTTGGGTACTGAACAAGATCACCAGCCGCTTTTCCTATCAGGTGCATCACGTGCCGCATCTGCCTGATGTGCAGATCACCGATTTCCGGCGCATTCACCAGCATCGCTATCTGGCGGCCGACGATACCTGGCCGATCGGTCGCCGTTATTGCGGGGCCACCGTCAGCCTGTCCGACGGCCGCGATCGCACCATCTGGTACCTGATCGAGGAAGGCCAGGGCTTTGCCTCGATCGGCGACAATGTCGAATTCTGCGTCTCGGGCTTCGACCGCTGGATGGTCTACAACGGCCGCTGCCGCATTCTGCGCTAAACCCGGTTTCCCCTTCCAATCTCTTTCGCGCCTGTGGCTTGATCGGCTGCAGGCGTTTTTCGTGCCGCGTTGACAGCTGGCGCGATCCGTCGCATATGTATGAGACAGACCTGTCTCACCACTCGGTATGCGCCATGACACCATCGCCCGTTTCCGATAAGCGCCAGCACGTCGTTGAAACGGCCTACGTGCTGTTCAAGCGCGCCGGCTTCCATGCGACGGGTATCGACCGGATCATCGCCGAAGCCGATGTGGCCAAGATGACGATGTATCGCCACTTCCCCAGCAAGGACGAATTGATCGTCGAGGTGCTCGACTATCGCGCTATGCGTTTCGACCGCCAGCTCGACCGGCTCGCCCAGGAGGGCATTCCGCCGGAACAGAAAATCGGAAGGATCTTTGACTGGCATGCACGCTGGTTCCGCAGCGCCGATTTCCATGGCTGTCTGTTCGCACATGCATTGGCCGAGTTCGGCGATCCCGGGCATCCGGTTTTCAAGGCCGTTGTCAGGCAGAAGAACGGCCTCAAGCGGCGCATGCGGTCTATCCTCGAAGAGATGATGCCGCGCGGCCGCGCCGAAAGCGTGGCGGCGACACTGCTTATGCTGATCGAAGGTGCGACCTTGCTGGCGCAGATGGGGCCGGCCGACGCCGCCATTCGCGACGCCCGCAAGGCGGCCATGGGCATCGTCGCTGCTTCGCGTGAGTCCCAATGAGCCCGCTGGTCGTCGGGCTCGCATTGTTTGCGGCGATCCTGCACGCAACCTGGAACGCGTTCCTGCGCACGGGGGCCGACAGGTTGTGGACCGTCACCGTCATGAGCTTTTCCAGTACGGCGCTCGCCATCCCCTTAGCCTTCTTCCACGCCGTTCCGGCCGCGCCGGCCTGGTCTTACATTGTGCTCTCGGCCTGCCTGCAGGTTGGCTACAGTTTGTTTCTGGTGGCCGCCTACAGATATGGCGAGCTGGGACAGGTCTATCCGATCGTTCGCGGCAGCGTGCCGCTGCTCGTCACGCTCGGCGGGTTCTTCCTGGCCAACCAGCAGCTCACTCTGCCGCAGACCATCGGTGTCGCGCTGGTCGCGGGCGGCATCATGGGCCTTTCTCTCGGAAGGGGCAGGGCCGCCACGACATCGATACTCTATGCGCTGGCAACGGGAGCGATCATCGCCGCTTATGCGACGGTCGATGCGCTCGGCGTTCGGGCGGCGGGAAACGCCGGCGCCTATACCGCATGGGTGCTGCTGATCTACGGCGCGTTGCTGCCGGCGGCCTTCGTCGCCTGCCGTGGCCGGCTCACAGTCGACCTGGGTGCGCCGGAAACCTGGAAGGCGCTGGGCGGCGGCCTGTTTGCACTTCTGGCCTACGGTGTCGTGGTCGCGGCCTTCGCGCTCGGACCGGCCGGTCCGATCACCGCGATCCGCGAAACCAGCGTCGTCTTCGCGGCCTTCATCGGACGCCTGTTCCTCGGCGAGGTGCTGACGCCGCGGCGGGTCGGCGCCTGCGCCATCGTCGCGCTCGGCGCCATCTGCCTCGGCTATCAGCCGTGACGGAAATGCGCATCGCGCAGTTTCTCGATTTTCCTGATGGCGCCGACAGGTAAACCGGCTAGTCTGGACTCCCGAGAGCGGCATTACCCTCGGGAGTTTTCATGGATCTCGCGACCTCGCTTGCCTTTGCGGCCGCCTTCTTCGTGTTCGCTGCCAGCCCGGGTCCGGACAACATGACGATCATCGCGCGCACAATCTCCAATGGCGCCGCGTCGGGCATCGCCTACGGTGCCGGCACCGTGGTCGGCATCCTCATCTTCCTGATCCTCGCCGCCTTTGGCCTGTCGATCGTCGCCGCCAAGATGGCGATCGTCATGACGGTGCTTCGCTATGGTGGAGCGGCCTATCTGGTCTGGACGGGCATCAGGCTGTGGATGGCGGCGCCCGTCATTCCCGAACTGCAGCCCATCTCAGGACGGCGAGGGCTGTTGATGATTTTTGCCACCGGCATCGCGCTCAATCTTGGCAATCCGAAAATGCCGTTGTTCTACATTGCGCTGTTGCCTAGCGTCGTCGGCGCATCGCTCGACGCAGGTCATCTCGGTGTGCTGATGATGGTGATCGTGGCCGTCGAGGTCGTGGTGATCGGCGGTCATGTCGTCCTCGCCGGTCGCGCCCGCAGCCTGTTGCGCACACCAAGGATCGTACGCCGGGTGAACCGCGCGGCGGGCGGTGTGATGATCGGCGCCGGCGTTGCCGTTGTTGCCGCGCGCTGAGCGGATTGCCCAGTCATCACGCTATTTCCTGCGCGCCGCCGCCTCGGCCTGATCGAGGATCTTGCGCAGGAATGCGGCATGGCCGCGGAACGCGCGCCGTCCGCTCGTCGTCGCCCTGACGCGCGTCTGCGGCCGGCGGCCGACGAACAGCTTTTCGATGTCGACATAACCAGCCCTGGCCAGCGTATCGAGATGCGCACCGAGATTGCCGTCGGTGACGTCCACGATGGCTTTCAGCCCGGTGAAATCCAGCGTTTGCCGCCTTTCCAGCATGCTCAGCGCCGCCATGATCCTGAGCCGAGTGCTCTGGTGGATGATTTCGTCGGCACTCATCGATTGGCTCCGGCGCAGCCAAGCCGGAGGCCGCCGACAACCATGCTGCCGCCGTGGCGGACCGTCTTGGCAATCTCGAACGGCGACAGCGCCGCTTGCTCCTGTGCGATCGACATTGAAATGCTCCAGCATGCTGTACAGAATACTCTGCCATGTAGAGTTATCTGTCAATTCACGAGCAGGCCGATCTGCGTTCGTGCTTGACAAGACGATGCACCGATCGGCTGTCGCATTGCAGTATAGATCGTCCGCCTGCACGAGATGATCGCACCGATGAGGCAGCGGTCATGATATCGGCGGCCGACGATCGACACGCAAAGCTGCTCGCTGATCTTCGGAGCTTCACGAGAGGAGCGCTTCCGCGGACTGTGGAGAATGTCGGCGACACATTCTAGCCAATGGTCGAAGATCAGAAGTGAATTTCTGCGACGATCAGCACGACCATGTGCCGATCGTAACCGAAATTTAAGCTGCGAAAATCAGTCTATTGCTTCGCTGGCTAGCAAGCCGCGAGTCAGATATGCATGAGCGCGCCGGGTCATTACGGCCGTCGGCACAAAGGAAGGGGCATCGCATGGCTAAGCAGTCATCCAAAGCGCCGGCGTCCAAGGCACCGGCAAAGAAAGCACCCGCAAAAGCAGCAACGGCAAAGGTCGCAGCTGCAGTGAAGAAAGCAGCACCCGCTGCCAAGCCGAAGGCCACGGCGGCCAAGGCAAAAGC
>NZ_RZQP01000282.1:0-7070 GCF_003998165.1 Mesorhizobium sp. M7A.F.Ca.US.007.01.2.1
GCCTTGCGCCAGTAGGCGGCGACATGCGGATAGAGGAAGGTGAAGGCGGCATCCTCGGCCAGCGCGATGCGTTGGCCGGGCGGCGCCAGCGCGTCGTCGAAACCGCCGGGCGCCGGAGTGAGGGGCGTCGCCAGGGCCATGATCGCATCGAGATCGAGCGACTTTTCCGCCATGTCGGCCAGCCGGTCGAGATGCGCCATCAGGTCGTCATATTCGCCAGCCTGGACAAGGCCGAGATGCCGTTCGGGCAGGTTCAGCGTGGGATCGCGCAGGATGGCGCCGACGACCGGCAGGCCGATCGCCTCGATGGCCTCGCTGCACAGCTTGCGGTGGCGCTCGCTGCCCAGCCGATTGAGCGCGACACCGGCCATGCGCACGTCAGGATCATAGGTGGCAAAACCCTTGGCGACAGCCGCCGCCGTGGTCGACTGGCCGGAGACGTCGAGCACAAGCAGCACCGGGAGGCCATAGAGCCGCGCCAGGTCGGCCGCTGAGCCGGTTCGGCCGGGAGCCGCGGGTATCCCGTCGAACAGGCCCATGGCGCTTTCCAGGATGACGAAATCGGTGTCATCGGCGGCTTGCGCGGCAAGCCCGTTGAGCAGCGATGGCGGCATCGCCCAGCTGTCCAGATTGACACCGGAGAGGCCCGTGGCGGCGGTGTGGAAGCCGGGGTCGATATAGTCGGGGCCGGATTTGGCGCCGCGCACTTTCAAGCCGCGCCGGGTCAGCGCGCGCAGGATGCCGATGGTGACGCTGGTCTTGCCGGAGCCGGAGCGCGGCGCGCCGATGATGATGGCGCGGGCCGTCATGCTTGCCCCGCCAGGGCCGCGCGCATGGCAACGATGCCGCCGACGACGATCAGCGCCGGCGAGGCGAGACCGACGGCCGCTGCTTCCTCGGCAATGGTGGCGAGCGTGGCGACGACGGTTCGTTCCTGCGGCGTCGTCGCGGCGACGATCACTGCCGCCGGTGTCGACGGCGCCAGCCCGCCATCGAGCAGTGCTGCGGCGATCAAGGGCAGATTGGCCATGCCCATATAGACGACCACAGGCTGGCCGGTGCGGGCGATCGCTGCCCAGTCGAGATCGTCATCGGTGCCGGCGGCGTGGCCGGTGGCCAGGATCACCGCCTTGTTGATGCCGCGCATGGTGGCGGGGATGCCGGTCGCGGCCAGCGCACTGAGGCCCGAGGTCAGGCCGGGCAGTACGCGGAACGGGATACTTTCCCGCGCCAGCGCCAGAGCTTCTTCGCCGCCACGGCCGAAAATATAGGGATCGCCGCCCTTCAGCCTGACGACGCGGCGGCCTTCGCGTGCGAGCCGGACCAGCAGGGCGGTGATGTCGTCCTGTTTCATCGACGGTTTGCCGCCGCGCTTGCCGGCAAAGAAAAGCTCGGCATTCTCCGCAACTGCGACAATGTCAGGGGACACCAGTGCGTCGTAGACCAGCGCATCCGCCTCGGCCAAAGCCGCCAACACTTCAAGCGTCAGGCAGCCGGGGTCGCCGGGGCCGGCGCCGGCCAGCCAGACATGGCCCGGCTCCAGTTGGCGCGGCTTGAAGTTCAGCCGGGACAAGGCTTTTTCGAGCGTGGCGTTTTCGCCGGTGTTTTTGGTGCTGCCGCTCACAATCCGTCCCGTCCGCGAAAACGCCGCTGATAATGGGCGTCGTATAATGAACTCTCGCCAAAACCTTGCGCCGCCAGCGAGCGGCCGACGAAGATGATCGCCGTGCGCTCCATCGGATCGGCGGCGAGCTGTGCCTCGATGGTCGCCAGCGTGCCGGTCAGCACGCGCTCGTCCGGCCAGGAAGCGCGGAAGACGACCGCCACCGGGCAATCGCCGCCATAGTGCGGCGTCAGTTCGGCGACGACGCGATCGATGGCGTGGATGGCAAGATGAATAGCGAGCGTGGCGCCGGTGCGGCCGAAGCCTGCCAGCGTCTCGCCGGGTGGCATTTTGGAGGCGCGCCCGGAAATGCGGGTCAGCACCAGGCTTTGCGCGACTTCGGGAATGGTCAGTTCGCGGCGCAATGCGGCGGCGGCAGCGGCGAAGGAGGGGACGCCCGGCGTCAGCGTATAAGGGATGCCGTGCTTTTCCAGCCGGCGGATCTGCTCGGCGACCGCGCTCCATACCGACAGGTCACCGGAATGCAGCCGGGCGACATCCTGGCCTGATTTGTGCGCGTCGAGATAGGCGGCCTCGATCTCGTCGAGCGACATCGGCGCGGTGTCGACCAGCTTTGTCCCCGGCGCGCAGTGCTGCAGCAATTCGGGCGCGACGATCGAGCCGGCATGCAGGCAAACCGGGCAGTTTGCCAAAAGCCTTGCGCCGCGCAGCGTGATGAGGTCGGCCGCACCTGGACCGGCGCCGATGAAATGAACGGTCATGGCGCATCTCCGCTGATGGCGATGGCACAGGTGACCGGGCCGAGCACGGTGCGGGGGCCAAGCAGTTTTGCGCCTGTGCCGGCCACGGCGAGGGCGGACGCCTCGGAGACCGATGGTGTGCCGGCAACATCCTGCGAGAGATCGGAATGGCTGAGCGTATCCGACGAGGCAGCTTGAAGTGCTGAGTCGTCGACGACGATGACGGGAAGACTCAGCGTGCGGCCAGCGGCGGCGATCGCTTCTTCATCCTTCTTGAACGCGGCAGTCGCCAGTGCCGACAGCGCCGTCATCGCCAACCCATGCGCCTCCAGCGCCGTTTCGATCGCCGCAAGCACCTCTTCGACGCCCACGCCCTTTCGGCAGCCTATGCCTGCGACCATCATGGCTTCATCCAGCTCCATTGCGTCACTGGCATGGCCGGCCGCCAGGCCTGCATCGAGCCGACCGGCGAGGCCCGGGAGATGTTTATCCGCGTGAGATCGCCGCCGAGCTTCGTATGCTGGGCAAGAAGCAGGGCTTCCATCTCCAGCGTCACCGCGTTTGCCACGAGACGGCCGCCCGAGCGAAGCACCTTGATGGCTGTGCTCAAGACGCCGGTGTCGCTGCCGCCGCCGCCGATGAAGATCGCGTCAGGCGTATCCAGTCTGGCTAGCGCCTTGGGCGCGGCGCCTTCGACCACGACAAGGCCGGGAACGCCACAAGCGGCGGCGTTGTGGCCAATACGGGCAGCGCGCACCGGATCGGCCTCGATGGCAAAAGTGCGCATCGAAGGGTGGGCCAGCATCCATTCGATGCCGATGGAACCGGAGCCGGCGCCGATGTCCCACAGCAACTCGCCGCGCCGCGGCGCCAGCGCCGACAGGGTGATCGCGCGGATTTCGCGCTTGGTGATCTGGCCGTCATGGTCGAACAGGTGATCGGCAAGGCCTGATGTGAGCGGCAGCACGCGCGCGTCCGGACCGGATTCAACTTCGACCGCCAGCACGTTGAGCGGATTGAGGTTTTCGAGGTCGAAGGCATCGGCGCGGACCGAGCGCTGGGTCTCGCTTGGCCCACCCAACGCCTCCAGGATCGTCAGCCGCGATGCGCCGAAGTCGAGTTCCGCGAGCAGGCGGGCAATCGCCGCGGGGGCCTCTGCATCCGAGGTCAGCGCCAGGATGCGCGCGCCTGGCTGCAGCAGCGGCCGGATCAGGTCGAGCGGCCGGCCGTGCAGCGAGACGGTTTCGATATCCTGCAGCGCCCAGCCGAGCCGGGCGGCCGCCAGTGAAACGGCTGAAGGCGCGGGGATAACGTGCATCTCCTGCGCCTTGACCTTGCGGGCGAGCGTGGCGCCGACGCCATGGAAGAACGGATCGCCGGACGCGAGCACACAGACGTTCCTGCCGGCAAGCGCCAGGACGTCAGCCATCTCGGCATCGAAGGGAACCGGCCATGGGCGCGGCTCGCCCTTGGCGAAGGAAGCGACTAGGGCGAGGTGCCGCTTGCCGCCGAAGATGATCTCAGCCTGGGCAATCCGCTGCTTGGCCTCGTCGCCGAGACCCGCTAAACCGTCCTCGCCGATGCCGACGACTGTCAGCCAGGCGGCTCGCGATTGACGCTCAGCAGGCATAATGACCCACCGTATCCTGATCCTCGGCGGCACTACCGAAGCGCGGCAACTGGCCGGAAAACTGGCGGCGCGTGCCTCGGTCACGCTGTCTCTGGCCGGCCGCACCGAAAGCCCGGTCGCGCAAGGCGTGCCGGTGCGAAGCGGAGGCTTTGGCGGCGCCGACGGGCTGGCCGCTTACCTCACGGAAACGGCCACCGATCTGCTGATCGACGCCACGCATCCCTATGCGGCGCAAATCTCCGCCAATGCCGCACAAGCCGCGCGCATGGCCGGCGTGCCGATCCTTGCCCTGCGGCGTCCCGGCTGGGATCCTGTCGAAGGCGACCGCTGGACGTTGGTCGGTACGGTCGGCGATGCCGCGCAAGCGCTTGGACCGGCGCCGCGCCGCGTTTTTCTGGCACTGGGCCGGCAAGAGGTTGCGGCTTTCGAAGCAGCGCCCCAGCACCACTATCTCATTCGCAGTGTCGATCCGGTCGAGCCGAAGCTGGCCGTGCCCGACGCCGAATATCTGTTGGCCCGTGGCCCGTTTCGCGACGCGGAGGAACGCGCGCTGCTCGAAAGGCACCGCATCGATGTCGTGGTGTCCAAGAACAGCGGCGGCGAGGCGACCTTTGGCAAGATCGCCTCGGCGCGGGCGCTTGGCATCGAGGTGGTCATGATCCGCAGGCCTGATCTGCCGGACGTGCCCTCGGCTGAAACCGTCGAAGCGCTGGCCGCCATTGTCGATCGATTTGGGGTCGATCATTTTGTCCGACCCGTGGAAGAGCGCGGCGTGTAGACCAGCGCCGGCTTCTCCGTGCGCTTGATAATCCTGGTTTCCGGCGAGCCGATGATGATGCAGGTCGCCATGTCCGCCTTTTCAGCCTCGACATCGGCCAGCAGGTAGACCTCGATACGCTCGTCCGGGCGACCGGCGGCGCGGCCGAAGATTACCGGCGTGGTGCCCGGCAGGATGGCGGTCAGGCACTCGAAGGCGCGGCCGAGTTGCCAGGGGCGGGCCTTGCTGATCGGGTTATAAAGCGCGATGACGAAGCCGGCACCGGCCGCCGCCAGCAGGCGCAGTTCGATCAATTCCCATGGCTTTAGATTGTCGGAGAGCGAGATGGCGCAGAAATCATGGCCGAGCGGCGCCCCGATGCGGGCGGCAACCGCCAGCATGGCGGTGATGCCGGGCACCACGGCGACATCGACCGCGCGCCATTCGACCGGACCGGCCTCGATCGCCTCGCAGACGGCCGCCGCCATGGCGAACACGCCGGGATCGCCGCCGGAGACCACGGCGACGTCATGGCCCTCTGCGGCCTTGCTCAATGCGTCCTTGGAGCGGGCGAGTTCCTCGCGGTTGTCGGAAGCGACGCGGGTCTGGTCCGGGCGCAGGTCCAGCCGATCGAGATAGGGCTTGTAGCCGTAAAAGAATTTCGCCTCGGCGACAGCGCGGCTGGCCTCCGGGGTGACCTGATCGGCATTGCCGGGCCCAAGGCCGATGACGGTGAGACGGCCACTCATGCCTGTGCTCCCACGGCGCCGGGGCGACCGGACCAGCCGGCGACCAGCACGATGGCGAAGTAGGGTGCCTTGTCGTCCTTTTTGTCGGCAAGCTTCATCGAGACGCTGCCGGCCATGGTGCCGCGCTCGACATAGACGGCGCGCGACAGCTTGGCCGTAGCCTCCAGCGCCCGCCTGATCTTGGGCAGGTTGCGGCCGACCTTCATGATCACGGCGGCATCGGTGTCGGCGAGCCGGCGGCTCAGCTCGAATTCGCTCATCGTGCCCGGCAGCACGGTGAGCACGTCGTCGCCCTGGACGATCG
Organism: Mesorhizobium sp. M7A.F.Ca.US.007.01.2.1; assembly: GCF_003998165.1. Taxonomy (NCBI): domain Bacteria; kingdom Pseudomonadati; phylum Pseudomonadota; class Alphaproteobacteria; order Hyphomicrobiales; family Phyllobacteriaceae; genus Mesorhizobium; species Mesorhizobium sp. M7A.F.Ca.US.007.01.2.1. The sequence continues at coordinate 5,805 of NZ_RZQP01000282.1, forward strand.
GAATACCGGTCTGCGACCAGCAGCCGGACATGGCGGTGACGCCGGGGATGACTTCGGTCGGAAAACGATGGGCGAGGCGCACATGCAGATGCATGTAAGAGCCGTAGAACAGCGGGTCGCCCTCTGACAGCACCGCAACCATTCTGCCGGCTTCGAGGTGCTCGGCGACCTTCTCGGCCGACTCTTCGTAGAAAGCCGTGATCTGCGAGCGGTAGTCGTCGTGATCCCTGGCGATTTCGGTTGTGACGGGATAGAGCAGCGGCAATTCCGTCATTTCGGGCCGGAACTGCGCTTCGACGATGGCACGGGCGTTGCTGTTGTTGCCGCGCTTGGCGAAATAGGCCACGACATCGGCCTCGGCCAGGATGCGGGCGGCTTTTAGGGTCAGCAGTTCGGGGTCGCCAGGACCGGTGCCGACGCCAACGAGGCGGCCTTTGAGAAAGGCGTTCACAGGCCAGGCCTCGCCAATGAATTGAGCGCGGCGGCGGTCATGGCACTGCCGCCAAGCCGGCCACGCACGATGGCGTAGGGAACGCCGTAGGAATTCTCGGCCAGCGCATCCTTGGATTCGGCCGCACCGACGAAGCCGACCGGCATGCCGATGATGGCCGCCGGCTTTGGTGCGCCATCGCGCAGTTTTTCCAGGAGATAGAATAGCGCGGTCGGCGCATTGCCGATGGCAACCACAGAGCCGGCCATGCGCTCGCCCCAGAGGTCGATGGCGGCCGCCGAACGGGTGTTGCCGATTTGCCTGGCAATTTCGTGCGTACGCGGGTCGCGCAAGGTGCAGATCACCTCGTTGCCCGCCGGCAGCCTGGCGCGGGTGACGCCATGCGAGACCATTTCCGCGTCGCAGAAGATCGGCGCGCCGGCCGCCAAAGCGGTGCGGGCGGCGGCAACGAAATCCTTGGAGAACACAAAATGACTTGAAGCTTCGACCTGGCCGCAGGCATGGATCATGCGAATGGCGACATCGGCCTCGGCTTCGGAGAAGCGCGACAGATCGGCCTCGGCGCGGATGATGGCGAAGGAGCGCTCGTAGATCGCCGTGCCGTCATGGATGTAGTCGTAGGCGGCCATGCTCATTTCCGTTTTTCAGTTTGGGCCTGTCGGTAGGCCTCGGCGATACCGGCCGGCCCGAGCCTTGTCAGGCAAGCGGCGGCGGTTTCACCTTGATATCGTGTGCTGCGGATCATCGCCGCGACGCGGCCGATGCCGCGCGCGGCGTCATAGCCCGGCCTGTAGCCGGCAGGAAGGGCCTTTGCC
>NZ_RZQP01000283.1:0-6919 GCF_003998165.1 Mesorhizobium sp. M7A.F.Ca.US.007.01.2.1
GAGGACGTCGATCTGGTGCTGCTTGACCTGTCGATGCCGGGCGCCAGCGGCCTCTCCGGCCTGATCTCGCTGCGTGGCATCCATCCGGCGGTGCCGCTGGTCGTGGTGTCGGCGCATGACGATCCGGCGACCATCAGGCGGGCGCTCGACCTCGGCGCTTCCGGCTTCATCTCCAAATCGGCCAGCATGGAAGAAATCCGCAGCGCCGTGCAATCGGTGCTTGCCGGCGATATTGCAGCACCCGTCGGCGTCGATCTCGGCATCGAGCGCGACCCTGAAATATCCGACCTGATCAAGCGGCTGCAGGCGTTGACGCCGCAGCAGACCCGGGTGCTCGGCATGCTGGCCGAGGGCCTGCTCAACAAGCAGATCGCCTATGAACTCGGCGTCTCCGAGGCCACCATCAAGGCGCATGTCTCCGCCATCCTGCAGAAGCTCGGCGTCGACAGCCGCACCCAGGCGGTGATCCTGCTGTCCAAGATCGGCAGCGACCCGCTGCAGCCGGCGGGTTAGACCCCTATTCCGCCGCCGGCGCCAGCGGCCTGACCCTGGCCATCATCGAGCGCAGTACCGCTGGTTTGAGCGGTTTGTTGATCACCGCAATCTCGAGCCCGCCGGCGGTCGTGCGCACCTCGTTGGAGCGGTCGGCGGTGACCAGCACGGCCGGCAGGGTGTCGCCATGGATCGCACGCAGCCTGACGACGAGTTCGAGGCCGGTTTCGCCGTCGAGATGGTAGTCGGCAAGGACGATGTCCGGGCGATGTATCTTCGCGGTCTCCAGATCCTTTGAACCGGACGCGGTGTCGACGTTGCAACCCCAGCCTTCGAGCAGGAGCCGCATGCCTTCGAGGATGCGGGCGTCGTTGTCGATGCACAGCACGTGCAGACCGGCCAGCGAGGCTGTCGCGCGGGCGGGAGCCCTGGCTTCGATCTCGCGTCGTGCCTGCACGGCCGCGACGGGCAGGATAACGGAGAATCGCGTGCCCTTGCCCGGACTGGAAAAGATGCGGATCTCCAGGCGCAACACCCGGGCGATGCGGTCGACGATGGAGAGGCCGAGACCGAGGCCCTCGGCCTCGCGCGCGCCCTCGTCGAGCCGGGTGAATTCGCGAAAGACGGTGTTCAGCTTGTCGCCGGCGATGCCGATGCCGGTGTCGATCACCTGGATCTCGGCCAATTCGCCGCGCCGCCTGACGCCAACCAGCACGCGGCCGCGGCGCGTGTATTTGATGGCGTTGGAGACGAGATTCTGGATCAGGCGGCGCAGCAAATTGCGGTCCGTCGTCACCGTCAGCGATGACGGCATGATGGTCAGCTCGAGCTTCTTTTCGGCGGCCAGCGGCCGGAAGTCGTTGCCGATCTGGCGCAGCAATCCGTCGAGGTTGAAGGCGGTGTCATCCGGCTTCATCGCGCCGGCATCGAGGCGGGAGATGTCGAGCACGGCGCCGAGAATGGTCTCGACGGATTCCAGCGAGGATTCGATGTTCACGGCCGCCTTGCCGGCAGGTCCCTTGCCGGCCTTCTCGATCAGCGAGGAGCAATAGAGCCGGGCGGCGTTCAGCGGCTGCAGGATGTCGTGGCCGGCGGCGGCGAGGAAGCGCGTCTTGCCGAGATTGGCCTCCTCGGCCAGCATCTGTGCCTGCGCCAGTTCCTCATTGACCCGGGTCAGCTCGATGGTGCGCGTCTTGACCCGCTGCTCCAGCGATTCATTGGCCCTTTTCAGCGCAAGATCCTGCTCGACGCGCCCGGAAATGTCGGCATAGGTGGCGACGATGCCGCCGTCCGGCATCGGGTTGGAGCGCAGTTCCAGGATGCGGCCCGAGGTTTTCAGCTCCATCTGCCACGGGCTGACGAAGCTGGTCAGCCGGTTGAGCATGGCCACACGCTGATCGGCGGGAATGTCGCCGCGCTCGGCGAGATGGCGCAGGATGCGGTCGAGCGAGACGCCGACCTGGCCCATCTCGTCGGGCAGGTCGAACAGCGCCCGGTACTGGCGGTTCCAGCAGATCAGGCGGAAATCGCGATCGAAGACGGTGATGCCCTGTTCCATCTGGTCGAGCGCGATCTGCAAGAGGTCGCGGTTGTGCTGCAGCGCCTCGGTGGCGTCGTCGAGCAAGCGGAAGGCATCTCGGGATTCGCGGTCGTGGCGCCGAAACAGCAGCGACAGGATCAGCCGTGCCGAGGAGGAGCCGACGGCGCTGGCCAGCAGCTGCTCGGAAAAGCGGATGACGTCCATGCTCGCCTGTTCGTTGCCGTGCAGCGAGGTTCCGTTGGTCTTTTCGAACGACTGGAAAGAGCGCTCGGTGCGCTCGACGCCGAGATAGCGCCCGATCGTGTCCTTCAGGTCGTTGACGGTGATGGCGGTGCGGAAACGGCGCAGGCTGGGCATCGGGCCGGCATCGCGCGGCACGAAGATCGACGCCTGGATGCGTTCCAGCGGCACCGACGCGCGCGACAGCGAGCCAAGCACGAAAAACACCGCATTGATCGACAGGCTCCACAACACGCCGTGGTTCAGCGGTTCGGCGACGGTGCCGAACAGGGCCTGCGGCCGCAGCGCCTCGAAGCCGAACAGCCCGTGCACGATGATGCCGGTATCGGCCGCGGCAAGCGACGGCAGGAGCAGTGTGTAGCCCCAGACGAGGATGCCGGCGACCATGCCGAGTGCCGCACCCCGGCCGTTGGCGCCGCGCCAGATCAGCCCGCCGATCAGGGCGGGGGCGAACTGGGCGATGGCCGCGAACGACATCAGGCCGATCGACGACAGGCGCGCGCTGTTGGTGCTCTCGCGGTAATAGAGGAAGGCGATGAACAACAGGATGAAGATCGCCCCGCGCCGCACATTAAGGATCAGCGTCGACCAGTCCTCGGTCTCGGAGGTCGAGGTCTTGAGCAGGCGGCGCACGAACAGCGGAATGACGAGATCGTTGGAGATCATGATCGACAGCGCCACGCTTTCGACGATCACCATCGCCGTCGCCGCCGACAGGCCGCCGATGAAAGCCGCCATCGCCAGCACATCATGGCCGCTGAACAGGGGCAGCGACAGCACATAGAGATCGCTGCTGGTTCCGGTGCCGACCAGCGACAGGCCGGCGAAGGCGATCGGCAGCACGAACAGGTTGATCGCCACGAGGTAGAGCGGGAACACCCATGTCGCGGTGCGCAGTTCGGCCTCGCCGCGGTTTTCGACGATGGTGACGTAGAACTGCCGCGGCAGCATGATGATGGCAAAGCCGCTCAGGCACGTCAGCACCAGCCAGGTGGCGAGCGAGGTGTTGTAGCTCATCGCCTGCCGGACCTGCGCGTTCTCGGCGAGCTTGTCGAACATGTCGCCCGGGCCGCCGAAGATCAGGAAGGTGACCATCAGGCCGATCGCCAGGAAGGCGGCGAGCTTGACGACGGTTTCGACCGCCACCGCCAGCACCAGTCCGTCCTGGTGTTCGGTGGCGTCGGCGTGACGGGTTCCAAACAGCACCGCGAACAGCGCCAACAGCATGGCGACGACCAGCGAGATGTCGCTGACGAAGGGATCGAACGAAGGCGGCGATCCCGTATAGTGCTCGACCATCAGGCTGACCGAACCGGATATCGCCTTCAACTGCAGCGCGATATAGGGCACCGCGCCGATGGTGGCGATCAGCGTGGCGATCGCCGCGACGGTGAAACTCTTGCCGTAGCGTGCGCCGAGGAAATCAGCGATCGAGGTGATCTTCTCGGTCTTGGCCAGCCGCACGATACGGTTGAGCAGCGGGAAGCCGAAGACGAAGACGAGCACCGGGCCCGTATAGATGCCGAGGAATTCGAGGCCGCGTTCGGAAGAGAGACCGACCGAGCCGAAGAAAGTCCAGGATGTGCAGTAGATCGCGAGGCTGAGCGCATAGATGAAAGGCCGCCCCCGGCTCGGCTCGGAGATGGCCGAGCGGCGGTCGCCGAGGCTGGCGATGGCAAACAGCAGCGTCACATAGGCGACCGCGATGATGACGATGAACAAGCCCTGCACGCTTGGACTTTCCTCCTCTGCCGTCTTTCTATCCGGCTTGCCCGGACGCAACCACAGCTTGGCGTCCGAGTCCATTGCAGAGCTGTGCAGGACGGCTATCAGGGCGGCGCGTCGGTGTCGTTATGGTGAAGATCGCCGCTGAGCGCCGTGGAAAATACGGCCAATGACGACCTCCTCCAAACCCATGCGATAGAGGATGATGTGCTTGCCGTGGACGAACTGATGGGTCCTGCCTTCATAGAGCCGGCCCATACTCGGATAGTCGCCGAGCAACTCAAACACCGCGTCGAGTTCGCGCAGGTACTTTTCGGCCTGAGTGTGGCCGAAGTTTTCGAAGGTGTGTCGGTAAATGTCTTTCAGATCGCGTTCGGCACGATGCGTTATCCTATGGCGCATGCGGGAGTTCGGCACGCGCTTCCCGAATAATGTCGTCGATCGACTTTTCGCTGACCGGGCTCTCAAAACCTTCGTTGATCGCCGCCTGAATCGCTTTCCGCTTCTCGCCGGGCGAAAGCGCGTCAAACCAAGCGCGCTGCTCCTTTGTTGGAGCCGCCCACGGATAAACATCAATGCTGATGGTTTCGAGCATGTTCATGAGAACATTATAGGCGAAAACGCCTATAATTTCCAGAAATTCAATGCTGGCTTTGCCGTGCCGTCAATGCGGGAAACCTTGCAAAGAGCGATTGATCGCTCGCGTCAACAACCGGGGGCCCATGCCGTGCTCGGCGGCAATCTGGTCCAGCGTGGTCGTTTTGCAGTGATTCGGCGGCATCTGTGTCGATTTGCATCGCGGGGATATGAAATTTCACGCCCTTGTACGCAACGCGTCAAATTCGGCAGAGCTGCCGCCCAAAGTGCCGTAAGGTAAGGAGAAAGCGGTTGTTTCCTCCCTTTTACCCATGTTGCGTCAGGAGGTTTTTGTTATGTTGCCTCAGGTCGATGCCGCAAGGACGGAAACGGCAGCTCGGCCAGTCACGACAAGGAGGGTCGAATGCTGAAAGAATTCCAGGAATTTATTTCCAAGGGCAATGTGATGGACCTTGCGGTCGGCGTCATCATCGGCGCGGCCTTCGGCAAGATCGTCGATTCCCTTGTTAACGATATCATCATGCCGATCGTCGGCGCGATTTTCGGCGGCTTGGACTTCAACAATTATTTCCTTGGCCTCTCCTCGGCCGTCAACGCCACCTCGCTGGCCGACGCCAAGAAGCAAGGCGCGGTCTTTGCCTACGGCAGCTTCATCACTGTCGCGTTGAACTTCCTCATCCTCGCTTTCATCATTTTCCTGATGGTCAAGGCGGTGAACAACATGCGCAAGCGGCTTGAGCGCGAGAAGCCCGCTGCACCGGCCGCTCCGCCGCCCGCCGACGTCGCGCTGCTCACCGAAATTCGCGATCTGCTCGCCAGGCGCTGACCACGGGCAGCATTTGCTGGACCAAAACCCCGGTCGTTGGCGGCCGGGGTTTTCTGTTTTCGCATCTGGTAAGGACCGCTGACGAAAACCGCAGACCAAAAACGGATCCGCCCATGACCCTGATCGACAGCTTGCGCACCGAGGCCCGTGCGGCACCCGAAAGTGGCATTGTCGCCGTCGTCAACTACGGCCGCCTGCGCGAAGGCATGATTCCGCTCTGGGCCGGCGAGGGCGACCTGCCGACGCCAGCCTTCATCACCGATGCCGCGTCGAAGGCGCTGGCCGGCGGCGAGACATTCTACACCTGGCAACGGGGCATCCCCGATCTCAGGCAGGCACTCTCCCGCTACTATGCCAGGCATTTCGGCAAGAATTTTCCGGAGGAAGAATTCATCGTCACCGGCTCCGGCATGCATGCCATCCAGCTGGCGCTCGACGCGCTCGCCGGCGCCGGCGACGAGGTGGTCTACCTGTCGCCGGCCTGGCCGAATTTCGATGCCGCAGCAGGGATAGCGGGAGCCGTTCCAGTCGCGGTCACGCTCGATCATTCCGGCAATGGCTGGTCCTGCGACGTCGAGAAGATCGCCGCTTCGATCACGCCGCGCACAAAGGCGCTGTTCATCAACACGCCGTCGAATCCGACCGGCTGGACCGCCGATCACGAGACCTTGCAGGCGATCCTCGCTCTGGCGCGCGCGAAGAACCTCTGGATCATCGCCGACGAGATCTATTCACTGTTTCACTACGGCCACGGCCGCGCGCCGTCCTTCCTGGACATAGCGTCGGCGGAAGACCGTATCCTGTACGTCAACTCCTTTTCCAAGAATTGGGCGATGACCGGCTGGCGCGTCGGCTGGATCAAGACGCATCCGAGCTTGCAGCAGGTATTCGAGAACCTGATCCAGTATTCGAGCTCCGGCGTCGCCCAGTTCATGCAGCGCGGTGCGGTCGCCGCCCTTGACGAGGGCGACGCCTTCGTCGCCGAACAGGTGGAGCGGGCGCGCAAGGCGCGCGACCTTGTCTGCGGCATCCTCGGCGCCACCGGCCGCGCTGGGTTTACGGTGCCGCAGGGCGCGTTCTATCTGTTTTTCACAGTCGATGGCATCACCGATTCACGCACTGCTGCCTTCGACATCGTCGACAAGGCCAATGTCGGCCTGGCGCCAGGCACCGCTTTCGGCCCCGGCGGCGAGGCGTTTTTGCGGCTGTGCTTCCACCGCCGTCTCGACCAGATCGAGGAAGCGGCGCACCGGCTGGCGAAGTGGATGAAGAACGCCTGAGCCGCTGACGAAGCCCGAATTGAAATCGCTCCGGCGAGCCAGATGGCGGCCGGAGTAGAGTTCCAAACGGCATCAGCCGCCTGACTTGGGCACCAGCAGGGGAATGATGCGGTCGCTCTTGGCCACCGAAGGCCGACCTGCCGAACCATAGGGGATGCCGAGCGCATCCCAGGTCTCGACCAGCGCATCCTGCAATTCGGCGATCAGCGCATCGGAATG
>NZ_RZQP01000284.1:0-6896 GCF_003998165.1 Mesorhizobium sp. M7A.F.Ca.US.007.01.2.1
TTCTGCCGGTGCGCGAGGACCTGTCGCAAGCCTGGCGGGCACTATCGGCCGGGATCGACCCGAACGCCGATGCCGACGAGATGACGGCGCGCCGCCTGGCCGAGAGTTTCGCCGCCTATCTGAAGGCCTGCAAGCTCGACGAGCGGGCGCTTTCGACCTTGCCGCCCGGCCGCTTCCTGATGCCGGGCGATCTCGAAGGCTCGCCGGCCCTGACCTTCGCGCCACTGGCCGGGATCGACGACAAGCGCCCGCGCGCAGGCTCGCTGCACGCCATGATGGACAGGCGCTATGAGGCCTACAAGACGCATGTCGTCAAACCCTTTTTCCGGGAACACATCACCCGCCTCGACCGCCAGATCGTGCTGATCGACGCTATGCAGGCGCTGAACGCCGGCCCGGGCGCCATGGCCGACCTGGAACGCGCGGTGACCGAGATCCTCAGCTGTTTTCGCCCCGGCCGGGGCAGCTTCCTCACCGATCTGTTCTCGCGGCGCATCGACCGCATCCTGGTTGCGGCGACCAAGGCCGACCATCTGCACCACGAAAGCCATGACCGCCTGCAGGCGATCGTGCGGCGGCTTGCCGACCGCGCCGTGGCACGGGCGAATTTCACCGGCGCCGATGTCGATGTGGTCGCCATGGCGGCGGTGCGCGCGACGCGCGAAGGCACCGTCAGGCAAGGCCGGGAGACGCTTCCCGTCATCATCGGCACGCCGATAGCCGGTGAGAAGATCAACGGCGAAACCTTCGATGGAAAAACTGAAACAGCCATATTTCCCGGTGACTTACCGGAGAATATTGACGCGGTGTTCGATGTTTCGGGAGCCGATCACAGGCAGGACTCCGCGGACCCTGCAATCCGCTTCGTCCGTTTCCGTCCCCCAAAGCTCGAACGCACGGCCGAAGGCGTCACGCTGTCGCTGCCGCATATCAGGCTCGACCGTGCCTTGCAGTTCCTGATCGGAGATCATCTGGCATGACCGCGCCCCGCAAGCCGGCGGCATTCCGCATCGAACCGGAAGCCCCACCGAGACAAGAGGCCCCTGAGCCGCGCAACATCCAGGCCGACACCCAGCGCAAACCCCGCGCGATGAGAACCGATGTCGCGATGGTCATACCGGCGGAAGTCGATGTCTTCGACGAGCCCGACATCATTGCCGCGGAGCCGCCACCAGCCGTCGCCCCCAGGAAACGCTCGCTGCTCGGCAGCATCTTCTTCGGTGCCTTCGGCGTGCTGGTTTCGCTGGCGGTCGGCCTGTGGACCGACCAGCTCATACGCGACCTCTTTGCGCGCGCTGAGTGGCTGGGCTGGCTGGCCGCCGGCATGGCCGCCATCGCCGTGCTGGCGCTTGTGGTGATCCTGATTCGCGAATTCCTGGCGATCGCCCGCCTCGCCGAGGTCGAAAAGCTGCAGAAGCGGGCGCTCGATGCGATCGCCCGCGACGATCCCAAGGCGGCACGATCGGTCGTCGACGAATTGTCGGCCTTTGTCTCGACCAAACCCGAGACCGCGGCCGGCCGGCGCGCGCTGGCCGAATTGCGCGGCGAAATCATCGACGGCGGCAATCTCGTGCGCCTGGCGGAGGCTGAAATCCTCGGACCACTCGATGCCAGGGCGAAAGTGATGATTCTCGAAGCCGCCAAACGCGTTTCGCTGGTGACGGCGGTCAGTCCACGCGCACTGGTCGATGTTGCCTATGTCGTGTTCGAGGCCGGGCGGCTCATTCGGCGCCTGTCGGAACTCTATGGCGGACGGCCGGGAACGCTGGGTTTCTTCCGCCTGGCGCGCAGCGTTCTGGCGCATCTGGCGGTCACCGGTTCGATCGCGGTCGGCGACAGTTTCGTCCAGCAGATCGTTGGCCACGGCCTGGCCGCGCGCCTTTCGGCCAAGCTTGGCGAGGGCGTCGTCAACGGCATGATGACGGCGCGCATCGGCATCGCCGCGATGGAGACGGCTCGACCCCTGCCCTTCAGCGCCGCCAAACGTCCCGGATTGGGCGACTTCCTCTCGGCGCTGACATCGTTCGCAACCAGGAAAGACGGTGCAACGACCCCCTCCGGCAAGTGAGCCGGGCTGGAGTGTCCGGGCATTCGGAATCGTTACCGGACTGCTCTGCGGCGGCCCCGCGGTGACGAAGCATTAACCAATCTTGTTCATGGTCAGGCCGGTTCCAAACAGCATCTTTGTTGCCGGGTGTCGTCGATGAAAAGCGTAATTCTATCCAGCGTCCTGTCCCTGGCAACGGTGATTACGACAGTCGTCGGCATTGCCGGAGTGGCCTCTGCGGCGGAGCCGGACAAGCAGTTCTTCCAGTCTGCCGAAGGCAAGTGGATCGGTCCCGGCGAAATCGTCGCCGGCAAGTACAAGGGCACCAAGTTCAACTGCAGCTTCACCGGCTCGACGCCCGACGGCAAGGTCGGCATGTCGCTCGACGGCGGCTGCCGGGTCGGTATGTTCACCCAGCCAATGTCGGCCAAGATCGAGCGCAAGGGCCGCGAGGGCTACAAGGGCAGCTTCATGGGTGGCGCGACCGGTTCCGGCCTCGACATCATCGGCGGCAACGTCGTCGATCCCCGCAAGGTGGTCTTCACCATCAACCGCAACCAGCTGCGCGGCGTCATGCAGGCTCGCATCCCTGACGACAATTCGATGACGGTGACTATCGCCGTGCGCGTCAACGACCAATTGGTGCCGGTGATCGGCATGAGCCTGAAGCGGGTCGACGCGGTCGAAGTCGGTTCCATCGCGCCGAACTGAAATCGCGCCGAACTGAAAAATCCGAAGAAAAAGGCGGCGACCCAACGGTCACCGCCCTCTCACTTGAGCCCATCGAATCAGGCGCTTAGGCCTTGATCTCAAATCAGGGTGTCAGCCCTTGATCGCGGCCGTCACTTCGTCATAGGCCTTGCAGGCGTCGGCCAATGTCGTGGCGCCCTGATACTTGGTTGTCACCGCCTGGACCTTGGCGGTCAGATCAGCCGCCTTGGCCGGGTCCTTGGTGATCGCCTCCTGAAGTGCTGCAGCCATGTCCTGCGCCTTCTTGGTCGCGATCTCCGCCGTGCACTCAGGCGCCTTCGAGCAAGCCGAACCGGCAAGCACCGCCAGGCCGACGGCAACAAACAAAAACTTCTTCATGTCAGTCATCTCCTCAAAAAGGGCGCGACTTGATCGTCGATCACCCTCCAATGGCCGAAGCCGAGCGTCCTTAGCCTTCGATTGCGGCAAGATGCAACGTGTTCCCGGCCTCAACTTGTGTATCGCGCCTGCAACATCGCTGGCGGCAGGATTTGAGGCTACTGTGTCGGCGGCTGCAAAGTTCAGCTGCGAGGCTGCAGCAGCGCCAAGACGGCGGTCGATGCGGCAAGGATAGCAGTCAGAGTCAAAGGCCCAGTCGCGCCATAGGTGTCCACGACATAGCCGCCGACAACCGCGCCGATGGTGATGGCAATTTGGAAAGAGGTGACCATCAGGCTGCCCGCTGCCTCCAGCGCATCAGGCGCCGCGCGCGACATATTGGTCGGCAGCACCACCGGCGCCATGCCAAAGGCGAAACCCCACAGCGTAACGAAACCGAAGGCAACGCCGATATGCGAGCCCCAAAGCACCAAAGTAAGTGCCGCAACCGCCATCAACGCCGCGGTGACTGCGAGGGCCATGTGGATGTTGGTGTCGGCCATGCGGCCGCCGGCAACATTACCGATCACGGCAGCGATGCCAAACCCGAGCAGAGCCAAGGCAATCGGTCCGGTTGTAAGGAGTGTCACCTGTTCGAGGAAGGGACGCACATAGACCGAGCCGGCAAAATGCCCCGTCATCAGCAAAAGGATAGCCAACATGCCGAGTTGGATGCCGCGCCGCCGGGTCAGCCGAAATACATCTGCAAGGCTGTTGCTTGCCGTTGCGGGCAAGGTCGGCAGGCTGAGAAACTGCAGCAGCATGGCAAGCGCGGCCAGCCCCGCCGTCATGGCCATGGCACTGCGCCACCCTATCCAGTCACTGATCAACGCGCCCATCGACGGTGCGGCAATGGTTGCGAGCGAGACGCCCAGGGTGACGATCGCCATGCCCCGACCTGTCGCGCTGGCGCCAACCAGCCTCGCCACAACGGCGACCGAAAGTGCCCAGAAAGCACTGAGAGCGATTCCCAGCCCGGCCCGGCCCAACAGCAACAGCCAGAAATCGGTCGCCAGCGCCGCCAGGACATTGGAACCGACAGCAAGAGCACTGAGACCAACCAGCACCGCCTTGCGGTTCAAGCGGCCGATGAGAACATTGCTCAACATGGCCGTCACGGCGCCGACGGAAGCGGTGGCGGTGACGACCTGTCCGGCCGTCCCCTCGCTGATGCCGAGATCGCGTGCCATTGGCGTCAGCAGACCTGCGGGCAGGAATTCGGCCGACACCAAGGCAAAGCTGGTGGCCGCCAATGAAATCACCGCGAACCAGGTGGCTGCGCTCCACGCGGCTGGTGCATCGGCATCAAGGCCAGTCGCGGCGTCTTCAAGCTGTAATGTTGTGTCAGTCACGGAAAGATCTCCAAAGTTTGGAGGTCTTAAATAGGCGAGTCCGCTCGGATGATATGTATCTTAGAATCCGAAATTCATATCCATTCGTCCGGGAATTGTGCGACGCACAACGCCCGGCGAGACATTGGTGATGCGCTTGAACGCGCGCGCGAAGGATGCCTCTGAATCATAGCCCAAACGGGTAGCGACTTCGGCAACCGACAAGCCGTTTTGGCCCAGCAATTCGCGGGCAAGCTGCATGCGCAGGCGGGCGAGATAGTGTGCGGCACCCTCCCCCAATACCGCACTGAAACGCTCGGCGAAAATCGAGCGCGATTGGCCTGCCACGCCGGCCAGGCTTCCCAGCGTCCAGTTGTGGCCGGGGTCGCGGTGCATGGCCGCCAAAGCGCGGCCTATATGGGGGTCGCGGATGGCTGCGAGCCAACCGGTGGTCGAGGCTCCGTTGCAATTGACCCAGCAGCGTATGAGCCGGGCCGTCAGCAAGTCGGCCATACGCGACAGAATCGTGGCGCTGCCCATCTGCGGCTGCGAGGCCTCCACCGTCATGGCCGCCAGCAAAGGACCGACGACCGGGTCATTGCCGGCCACGTCGCAACCCTTGATGACAGGCGGCATCAACGTGATCAATGGGTTGAGCGCATAGGAGTCCAAGGCCATGGAGCCGCAGAAAAGGGTGCTCGTCGCGCCCGTTCCTTGCCGTACCACTTCGCAGACGTTGCCCCCCAACTTGATTACCTGGCAACCTTCGAGCGAGCCCCCTGCAACGTCCGGCGCGCTCGCCAGCCGATGGGCGATGCCTTGCGGCAGCAGCACCAGATCGCCATCGCGCAGCTCCTGCCAACCTTGCGATTCAGTATGAATCCAGCATGGGCCCTGGCCGACAAAGTGAAACCGAAGCAGCTGTTGTTGCGGAAAGTCTATGCTCCATGGGTGCCGGAGTTCGCAGCGGCCATAGTTGACACCACTCAAGCGAAAGTCTTGCAGAACTTCGCTGAGCGCATCCATCGGGATATGTGGCGGCGAGGACGGCCGGGACGAATGGTCAAACATATACGCAATATAGATGCCGAACGTCCGGCAGGCAAGCGGGGACCGTTGTTCCACCAGGTCAATCACTGCAACGGCACCCTACCCTTTCCGGCAGATTTCTCGCCTTGCCTCCCGCTCCAACTGCATGCAAGGAGTGCTGCAAGACACAGGGACAAGAGGCATGGCGGCGGAAGCATCGGGCGGTGATCTGGTTCAGGTGGTGGCGCTGCTTGCTGCCGGTGTCGTCGCCGTTCCCATCTTCAAGCGCATGGGCCTCGGCTCGATCCTCGGCTATCTGGCTGCCGGCGTGGTGATCGGCCCGTTCGGCCTCGGCGTCTTTTCCGAATCGGAAGCCATTCTTCATGTCGCCGAACTCGGCGTGGTGATGTTCCTGTTCATCATCGGGCTGGAAATGCAGCCATCGCGGCTCTGGGGCCTGCGCCGCGAGATCTTTGGCCTCGGTGCGTTGCAGGTCGGCGTCTGCGCGCTCCTGCTGACCGGGGTCGGCATGGCTGGAGGGTTTCCAATCGCGCAATCCTTCGTCGCCGGCGCCGGCTTCGTGCTGACCTCGACAGCGATCGTCATGCAGCTTCTCGAGGAACGCGGCGAAATCGCCGCGCCGAAAGGCCAGCGCATCGTATCGGTCCTGCTGCTCGAGGATCTTGCCATCGTGCCGCTGCTGGCCCTGATCGCGTTTCTGGCGCCCGGCGGTGCCGACACCAGCCTATCGGAGCGGCTGACCGAGGTCGGCATCGGCCTCGCCGCGATCGTCGGCCTGGTTGTGGCCGGCCGTTATCTGCTCAATCCGTTCTTCCGCATCCTGGCGGATGCCCGTGCCCGCGAGGTGATGACGGCGGCGGCACTTCTGGTCGTTCTCGGATCCGCGCTCGCCATGCAGCTCAGCGGCCTGTCGATGGCGATGGGCGCCTTCCTGGCCGGTGTGCTTTTGTCCGAATCGACCTTCCGCCATCAGCTCGAAGCCGATATCGAACCGTTCCGCGGCATCCTGCTCGGTCTGTTCTTTCTCGCGGTGGGCATGTCGCTCGACCTGCATGTGGTCGCGGCGAACTGGCGGCTGATTGCCATCTATGTCGTCGCCTACATGGTGATGAAGGCATTCGGCATCTACATCGTCGCCCGTATCCTGAAAACCAGCCACCGCGAGGCGCTTGAGCGCGCGGTCTTCATGGCGCAAGGCGGTGAGTTCGCCTTTGTCCTTTATTCGGCGGCCGCGGCGGTCGGCATCATCGACGGCAACGCCAATGCGACGCTGACGGCGATCGTCATCATCTCCATGGTGCTGACGCCGCTGGCCATCATCGCCTTGCGCTATCTGACGC
>NZ_RZQP01000285.1:0-6842 GCF_003998165.1 Mesorhizobium sp. M7A.F.Ca.US.007.01.2.1
CTTCTAGAGCCCGTGATATCGTCGACGCCATGACCAGCTCCGCCGAAATCATCGCGACGCTCGGGCTGAAGCCGCATCCGGAAGGCGGCTGGTATGCCGAGACCTTTCGCGATGGCACTGGCGGCGCGCGCGGCCATTCGACCGCCATTTATTTCCTGCTTGAGGAGCATCAGGTTTCGGCCTGGCACCGGGTCAAGGACGCCGCCGAGGTCTGGCACTTCCATGCCGGCGCCCCGCTGGCACTGGCAATGTGGGAAGAAGGCAGCACCGTTGTGGAGCAGGTGCTTGGAATCGATCTCGCAGCCGGTGAGCGGCCGCAGATCGTCGTGCCGGCGGGCTGGTGGCAATCGGCGCGCAGCCTCGGCGAATGGACGCTGGTCGGCTGCACCGTCGCGCCGGGCTTCGAGTTTGCCGCCTTCGAACTGGCAGCACCCGGCTGGCAGCCGAAACAACCGTAGCTCAATAAGAGCCCGGATATAGCAGGGACCCAAGCGTGATCGCGAGTTGGGCGGCGTAGTACAGCGCCCAGACGGCGAAGCGCATCCAGGCGCGGTGCGGCGAGATGGCGGCCACCAGGAATTTCTCCGTGGCGAGCAGCCCGTCGGATGCCATGAACAACAGCGCGCCGCCGATCACGGAGACGTTGCTGGTGGTCAGCGCCGAGATACCCATTGCCAGGATCGCAGCGACATAGACGGCGATCGGGATACGCAGGCCGGGACCGACGCGCCGCCACAGCGCCGCCAGCATGACGGCCGCAAACACCGCCATGGCGAGCGCGATCGCTCCGCGCCACGACTCGGCGCCAAGCACCCCCAACCCGCCACCGCTGCGCAGGAACAGCACGACATAGACGATGTGGGCGACAAGAAAACTGGCCAGCCCGCCGAGGAAGGCCTTTTCACCGTCGCGCGACAGGAATGCGTCGCCAACGGCGCTGAGGGCGAGCGCGGCGGCGAGCAGCAGCGGGCCGCCCTGCAGCCCGGCCAGCACGGCAAGCATCGCCACGGCGAGCGTCTTTGCCGCCGAGCGGGCGAGCGTTGGTGGCATGCCAAGCGTAAAGGCGTAGATCACCGCCGCCGCCAGCGAAAAGATCAGTGTCGCATTGGCATTTGCGTCGATGCCGCCGGCAAACGGCATCGTCATGCCCCGGCTCCGCTTTGGGATGCCCTGGCTCCGCTCTCAGCCGCCGGTTTGCGCAGGAACAGCGACTTCGCTGCAAGTGCGGCCCCGCCGGTGATGAGCACGCAGGCGGCGAGGATGCGCAGCGACGGCTCGGCGACGCCGGCCGCGATCAGCACCAGCGTCGACAACAGCGGTGCGGCGTAGCTTGCAGCACCCAGCACCTGGATGTTGCCGCGCTTGACGCCGATGTCCCAGGCATAGAAGGCAGCACCCACCGGCATCAGGCCAAGGCCGAGCACGGCCAGCCACTGGCCGGCACCGTCAGGCAGAACCGTCTGTTCCAGCGCCAGGTGGCAGGCGAGCGACAACACCGCGGTCGCTGCGCAGAACCAGGTGACGATGCTGGTCGGCACCGACGGGAAGCGCCGCGACAACAGCGAATAGGACGACCACAGCACGGCACAAACGGCGGCCATCGCATAGCCGAAGGCGTAACGGGCGTCGAAGGCGAGGCCCCCGCCCTTGGTGACGATCAGCACGGTGCCGGCAAGGCCGAGCAGCGCGCCGACGACATGGTTCCAGGCCAGTTTTTCGCCCGGCATCAGCGCCGAGCCGAGCACGATCAGCAAAGGCCATAGATAGGCGATCAGGCTCGCCTCCACCGCCGGCGCATTGCGCAGCGCGGTGAAATAGAAAAAGTGGTAGCCGAACAGCCCGGCAATGCCGATCAGCCACACCTGCGGCGGTATCTTCTGGCTCTTGTCGGGGGCCGGCATGAACAGCCGCGCGACCAGCCCGACACCGGTGCCGATCGAGAAGGTGATCGCCGACAAGAGGAACGGCGGCACCTGGCCCGACGCATCGGTGAGCAGTGCGAGCAGCGCCCACATGGCGACCGCCGAAAAGCCGATCAGTGTTGCGCGCCCCATTCTGTCTCCAGTGGCGCGCCAATTCTGCGCCTGGCTATTGTACCGCTTCGAAACGTCCGGCGCTGATGGTCAAGGTGCCGATCTGCGTGCCCACCGTGGCATGGATCGGCGCATATACGCCGGTTTGGCCGAGCGGTGCAAACGTCACCATCATGCGGCTTTTGCTCTTGAGATAGTTGAGCGCCTTGCGGCCCTTGCGATAGCCAGCCACCGGCTCGAAGCCCATCCGGCAGGTAACCGTGTCGCCCTTGTAGCCCGGCACCGAGATCGTGCCCTTCGAAGCGTAAGTCAGCGTCAGATCGGCGCGCATCTCGCCGTCGTAGAACTTTACCGTGCGGCCGCAGACCTGGTCGAGGCTGTCGGCATGGATGACGGTGGCAGCCATCGGATCGAGCACCGATGCCAGGTCGCCGGCACCGAGCGGCACCCAACTCTTGGGGTCGCGCTTGCCCGGCGCCGGGACGACCTGCGTCGAGGTGACCCTGCCATTTGCAAAGCGGATGTCGACCACCGATGCCTTCTTGCCGGAGGTGTAATCGGCGCGGAATGCCTGCGGCACCATCCTCTTGCCCGCAATCGTGCCTTTGGACGAGATCGTGCCACGCGTGTCGTCGAACAGTTTTGCCAACCCTGCCGCGCTGACGCTGCCTTCGATCGCGTAGGCGCCGTTCTCATAACGGCTGGAAAACGTTGATTTCGCTATCGAAAGTCCAAGGAACGACACCGTATACTCGCCCTTGAACGACTGCGGCGAGGCAGCAGACGCGGCGGACGGCAAGGCTGCGGCAAGCATGGCGGCAAAGGCATGTGACGAACGAAGCATGGCGGGATCGGTCCTTGATTTTCGGCCGGAGGCGGGCAACTCCGGTCTGGCATGTCCCTATGAGACCGCTTATAGGATGAATTCCGGCCTTAATATGAAAATGCCGGGCGCGCCGTGGGCAATGCAGGAGCTTGACGCCTCGGCGAAATGCAACTATGGAACGCCAACTTTTTCCATAAGGCCGCCTGACCAGAACCGCGCGCCACCCGGCGTGGGCTTGAGTGTTTGGCAGACCCCGAGAACTGAAGGTTAGAACAATGTCCCGCACCTGCGAACTCACTGCCAAGGCAGTCATGTCCGGCAACAATGTGAGCCACGCCAACAACAAGACCAAGCGTCGCTTCCTGCCGAACCTCGTCAATGTGACGCTGATTTCGGAAGCGCTGAACCAGAATGTGCGCCTGCGCATCTCGGCCAACGCACTGCGTTCGGTCGAACATCGCGGCGGTCTCGACGCCTTCCTGGCCAAGGCCGACGTCAAGGAATTGTCGCAGCGCGCCCGTCTGCTGAAGAAGCAGATCGCCAAGAAGACCGCCGAGCAGGCTGCCGCTTAAACAGTTCAAAGGCGGGGGACGACCGCCCTGGCCAACATCTTCTTGGCCTTGGAGCATCGGATCGAAGCCGCAAGTTTTTGGCAATCCGGTGCCCACATACGAAGGCGAGCATCGCCCGCATGGGCATGATGCTTGGCTGGTTCCATTACCCAGGATAAAAAAATGACTTCCTTCTCGCGGTATTTGCCCTTCGTGGCCGCCATGGCGCTTGTCGTCGTGGCATCGAACATTCTCGTGCAATTCCCGATGCAGGGCCAGATCGGGGGCCTCTCGCTGGCCGACCTTCTGACTTGGGGGGCCTTCACCTATCCCTTCTCGTTCCTGGTCACCGACCTCGCCAACCGCCGCTACGGACCCACTGTGGCGCGCCGGATCGTCCTTGTCGGCTTCATGACAGCGGTGATCTGCTCGATCCTTGTTCCGCCCTTCCTGTTCCGTCACGGCCTGATCGAATTCGAGACCGCCGCCGACCGGCTGGTGCGTATCGCGGCCGCGTCCGGAGCGGCGTTCCTTTCCGCGCAACTGCTCGATGTCACCGTGTTCAACCGGCTGCGCCGGCAGAGCTGGTGGCGGGCGCCGATCATCGGCACGCTGGTCGGGTCGGTGTTCGACACCGCCGTGTTCTTCACCGTCGCTTTCTCGGCTGCCTTTGCCTTCGCCGGACCAAACGACGGCTTTGCGTTGGAAAACGCACCCTTGATGGGCGTCTTCCATGTCGAGGCGATGCGCTGGATCTCCTGGGCGCTTGGTGATCTCTCGGTGAAACTGATCATCGCCGTCGTCGCACTCATACCCTACCGGTTGCTCGCTGCCCGCTGGAGCCAGCCCGCGGTTGCGGCTTAAACCATGATCCCGAAAAGTGGGACCCCGTTTTCGGAAAAGATCCTGGTCGGACAAAGATCATGATCCCGTGGATCCAGCTCGATTCAGCGAAGACCCCAGACGGCGGACAAGAACTTCGCCTCAAGCGGCGCGGCACCGAATTCTCGATCATGCTGGGCACCAACGAGCTCATGAACAGCCGCCTCAGCGGTTCCGAGGAAGCGCTGGCAAAACTGTCCTGCGGGCGGATTGCCGGCCATAGCCATCCAACAATCCTGATCGGTGGGCTTGGCATGGGTTTTACCTTGCGCGCCGCGCTTACAGAATTGGCCAATGATGCCGGAATCGTCATCGCTGAACTGGTGCCGGCCGTTGTCGCCTGGGCGCGCGGTCCGATGGCCGAAATCTTTGGCGGCTGTCTCGACGATCCGCGCGTCACCATTCAGGAGACCGATGTCGGGCAGCTGATACGCTGGCAGCCCGCGGCCTGGGACGCCATCCTGCTCGATGTCGACAACGGCCCGGAAGGCATCGTCCACAAATCCAACGACGCGCTCTACAGCCTGCAGGGCCTCGCAGCCGCACGCAGCGCCCTCAAGTCGGGCGGCGTGCTGGCGGTGTGGTCGCAAGGCCCCGACATCGGCTTCACGCGGCGGCTGAAGCAGGCAGGCTTCGGGGTCGAAGAGGTCAGTACGCGCGCCAACGGCAAGCGCGGCGCGCGCCATATCATCTGGATCGCCACCAAGACGTAAAGCCGGCGGGCTCAATCCTGGTGCAGGATGAATTCCAGATAGAGGTTGCGCTGCAGGATCGAGTGGTTGTCGTCGGAGATCAGCGACACCATCAGCGCGCCGTCGTCGCGGGTCCAGACGTCGAGCCCTTCCATATTGTCGATCTGGTAGCCCATGTCGGCCTCCAGCAGCACCGGCCCGTCGGCGACCGCGCCCTTCTCGACGCTTTCGCCATAGATGCGCCGCAGCCGCATCTTGACGCCCCTCGCCATCGAGAAACTGCGCTCCAGAAGCAGCAGATCGCCATCCGGCAGGAAGGCGCCGTCGGTGATGTCGAAATCGCCGTTGCGCTTGACAGTAAAGACGCCCTTGTGCGGCCCCTCGATGATGGCGGCATAGATGTTGCCGGCCTTGTCGAGGCTCTTTTCGGAGACCACGACCAGGCCGCCCTCATGCTGACCGTTGGCATTGGCGTGGGTGACGGTCTCGAAGCCGCGATTCTGGCGCAGCTCCTGGGCCGGAACGACGAAATCCAGCGGCTTGAACGGCGCCTTCATGTCGTTGGCGTCGATCTTGAACTGGGCGACGCGGTGGCTGCGCTCGAAGCCGACGGTGGCAATGCCGTCCTTGACCGCGAGGCCTTCCGCATCGACCTCCCATTTCCTGTCGATCGGCCGACCGGTCTCGTCGACCATCTGCTGCATGCGGAAATTCTGGATGCCGGAGGGCCGCTTTTCCGCGTCGCGGACCACCGTGCCGAAGAACCAGAAGCCGGTGTCGGCAACGCCGATGAAGTCACCGCCGGCCTTCAGGAAGCGGAAGGCCGACAGCGCGCCGAAATCGCGTGTCGGCGAGGTCATCTCCAGCCCGCCGACGAATTCGAAAGGGCCGAATTGCTTGTCGGCACGGCCAATGTGAAATTCGGTGATCGGGCGGGCCGAGATTTCGACCGGTTCGACAGAACCAGAGTCGGGCGAACCGGCTGCCGCCGAAGCCACACCGGAAAGCAGGGCGATGGCGGCGAAAAGCGTCTGCTGAAAGCCGCCGCGCCTGGAGATCATCCGGCGCGCCGCATACCACCGCCGCGCCGCGTATCCTTCGCGCTTTCCTCGGCAAACAGCGAAGCCAGCTGCTCGGTCATGGCGCCAGCCAGCTCCTCGGCATCGACGATGGTGACGGCGCGGCGGTAGTAGCGCGTGACATCGTGGCCGATGCCGATGGCCAAGAGTTCCACAGGCGAACGCGTCTCGATCAGCTCGATGACGGCGCGCAGATGGCGTTCGAGATAATTGCCCGGATTGACCGACAGCGTCGAATCGTCGACCGGCGCGCCGTCCGAGATCATCATCAGGATCTTGCGCTGCTCGGGCCGGGCGATCAGCCGGTTATGCGCCCACAGCAGCGCCTCGCCGTCGATATTTTCCTTGAGCAGGCCTTCGCGCATCATCAGGCCGAGATTGCGCCGTGCCCGCCGCCACGGATGGTCGGCCGATTTGTAGATGATGTGGCGCAGATCGTTGAGCCGGCCAGGATTCGGCGGCTTGCCGTCCTTCAGCCATTTCTCGCGCGCCTGCCCGCCCTTCCACGCCCGCGTGGTGAAGCCGAGGATCTCGACCGAGACGCCGCAGCGCTCCAGCGTGCGCGCCAATATGTCGGCGCAGGTGGCGGCGACCGTGATCGGCCGGCCGCGCATCGAGCCGGAATTGTCGAGCACCAGCGTCACCACCGTGTCGCGGAACTTGGTGTCGCGCTCCTGCTTGAACGACAGCGGCTGCATCGGATCGATGACGACCCGCACCAGCCGTGCCGGGTCGAGATAGCCCTCTTCCAGGTCGAAGTCCCAGGAGCGGTTCTGCTG
>NZ_RZQP01000286.1:0-6814 GCF_003998165.1 Mesorhizobium sp. M7A.F.Ca.US.007.01.2.1
GTCGTCCATCATCGCTGCCGCGATCTTGGCGGTCTCTTTGGCGCGGGCGGTAATGGTGTGCATCGCCGACTTGCCGGTCTCGCAGACATCGGGTTTGCGTTCGCAAATGCCGGCGATATCGCCAACCGCTTCGCGTGCCGCAAACAAGGCCTGGATCGGTCCGACGCTTTCATGCCCCGCTTCATCGGGGCCGACACTCAATGGCAGCGCCAGCAGCACCAGCGAAAACCAGAAAGCCATTCTTATGAGGAAGACCATGCCCTTGCCCTCTCGTCGTGACCGGATCATGCATCCATATGGCATGACCTCTTTTGTAGGCAGGATTTTGGCACACAGGCGCAAAGGACGGCTTGCGGGCAAAGAGAGAATTTTCCTCAAATTTTAGGCAAATTCGAAACGAACCGTTCTGCAATCGATTTGTCTCAAATCCGAGCAATTTTCCTTAACAACAAATAACCATATATCCCCATGATTTTCCTGCGTTTTTCTTGAAATAGGGAAATCCAGGTGCCGAGTGCGCCCGGCCGATGGGTGCCGTCGGCGGATAACTCTCCGTTTACTATGGCTGCATTTGTCCGTGCTTTCGGCCGCCGGCATCCCGATATTTGCCGCAGGCCGGGCCCTGGTCGGCCCTGCCTTATCCATTCCTTAAACGCTGGATGCGAGTTTCAAAGCCAACCAGAACCATCTGCAAAGCAGAGCTGTCCACGACAAGTGCGAGTGCGTTGAGTTGAGTTCAATCAAGGCCAGATACGTTGAATTGCCTGGCGCGATTTCGGCCGGTTGCGAACGTATGGTCCATCCGTCCATCCTTGGGCGGAGCGACCGCGAGCGCCAGCGCCGCTTTATCGGCGTCATGCTCGCCGCTCCTTTCTTTGTCGCCGGTGCCGCGGTCACGCTGGTTACTTCAGGCATGGGCGTCGCCGTCACCATGGCCGCCATTTTCGCCGCCTTTGGCCTGTGCTGGTTCGTCGCCTTGCTGGTGGCGGCGACCGGCAAGATGGCGATAGCGAGTTGGGTCGCCCTGGTGCTGGCCGGCATTTCTCTCGGCAGTCTCATTGCCGCCGCGGGCGGGCTGAGTTCGCCTGTCGCCATGCTTGTCGTGGCGCTGCCTTTTGAAGCCTGGTGGATCGGCGCTTCGCGGCGGGCGGCGCTGTGGGGAGCCGTGTCGGCCGCTGTCGCCATCTTGGCTCAGCCTTTGGCTGGAACCGTATTCCCGTTCGCAGGAGCGCAGATCGCGGCGTGGCACTGGTTGGTGCCGTTGGCCTGGACGCTCACACTGATCCCGCGCGCATCGGCATTTCAAAACACGGCCGATGCGGCTGATGTGCTCGACACTGCCGACCGGCTCGAAGACATCATCGATGCGGTGGTCTTGCGCGTCGCCCGTCATGGCGAGGTCCTGGACGCGTCGCCAAAAGCGCGCACGCTTTTGAAACTGCCGCCCGAACTGCTGTCCGGAAACGGCCTCTTCGATCGCGTCCATCTGTCGGATCGCGTTTCCTATCTCAGCGCAATGGCCGACATGCGCGACGGCGCACTGTCGCGCCGGCTCGAATTGCGCATCCGGCTGCCTCAGAATGGCAATGGCCTGACGGCCGACAATTACCGGCCGTTCTCGCTTGATCTCGTGCGTGGTGAGGAACAAGGTGATGTCTTTACGTTCGTCCTGAGGCAGAATGACGAGATCGCCCGGTTGCGCGAGGATCTGGCGGCAGCCAATGAGGCGGCCGCGTCCGCCGAGGTGGCGAAGGGGCGCTTCCTGGCGGTGGTCAGCCACGAACTGCGCACGCCGTTAAATGCCATTATCGGCTTCTCGGATATGCTGCTGCATGAGATGTTCGGCGCCTTCAAGGATCCGCGCCAGAAAGAATATGTCGGCTTGGTACGGGATTCGGGCCAGCATCTGCTCGCCGTCGTAACCTCGATACTCGACGTGTCCAGGATTGAATCGGGCGTCTATGCGACCGAACCCGAGCCGTTCCGGTTCGCGGAAGCGGTCGACATGTGCCAGTCGATGATGCAACTGCAGGCGCAGGCCAAGAACATCGATCTGCAGGCGCAGATCGCGCCGGACGCCGGCGACATCAATGCCGATCAGCGCGCCGTGCAGCAGATGCTCATCAACCTGGTCTCCAACGCGATCAAGTTCACTCCCGACGGCGGCGACGTCGTCGTCGGCGCCAAGCGGATCGGTTCGCGCCTGCATTTCTGGGTCAGGGACACCGGCATCGGCATCGCCGAGGAGGATTTCGCCAATCTCGGCAAGCCCTTCATGCAGATCCAGAACGACTATACGCGCCGTTTCGAGGGGACTGGTCTTGGCCTTTCACTGGTCAAGGGCCTGGTGGCGCTGCACGAGGGCACGATGTCCATCGAAAGCATGCCAGGCGAGGGCACCACGGTGACCATCAGCCTGCCGGTGAACGGACCGAAGGGACATCAGGCGGAGAAAGCCGGCGTGCTGACCATGCCTGTGGCGATGGCGAAAGGGGACAGAGATGGCTCGCTCCGGAAAACCGGCTAAGGCGGTCAAGCGCCGCAGCAATGCCTTTCAGGACGGCGCTGTCGCCGTCGGCGGCATGATCTCGCGCAATCCTGTCCTGGTGGGCGGCTCGACGGCGTTCCTGGTGACGCTGTTCTATGTCTCCGCAAATGCCTTGTGGTACCAACCTTTCCCGCATGCCGGCGCATTTTTTGCGACCCGCAGCATTGCGGGCTTTCCGCACGCGACGCCCGACGAACCGGAGACGACATTCAACATCGTGCGGCCATCCGGCGCGCCGGCACCGATCAAGGGCGATCCGGTTGTCGAGCAGGTGCAAGGCATATTGAAGGATCTCGATTTCTATTCCGGGACGGTCGACGGCATTTCCGGACCCAACACCCGCAAGGCCATCCAGGACTATCAGCAGAAGGTCGGGCTCAATACGTCCGGCGAGATCGACGCGCTTCTGCTCGATCAACTGGGCGCGACGCCGAAGACAGCTTCCGTCGTGCCCAGACCGCAGCCGCGCCCGGATATGCCGGCCGCCGTTCCGGTGTCTTTGCAGACAGGTTCGGGACAGACAAATTCCGGGCAGGCGGATGCCGCGACGCAAGCGCCCGATGCCCGCATCGTCAAGATCCAGGCCGGGCTCAAGGCGTTCGGCAATGACGACATGCAGCTGGATGGTGTCGTCGGCGCGCGCACAAAGGCGGCGATCAAGGAATTCCAGTCGCTGTTCGGGCTGCCGCAGACCGGCGAGCCCGATGAGATCGTCTACGTCAAGATGCGCGAGATCGGCCTGACCAACTGACGGCCGAAACGACGGCTCGCCGAGCGGCGGAAATATCGATAGAGAACCGGCAGTTTCGGGAGCTCTCTCATGCGCGTCACATCGGATCTGTGGGTTTCGGCCCTGTTGCGCCGGATTTTCGGCGCCGGTGGATTTGCCGCCGTGGTCAAGCGTGGCGCGACCGAGGCCGGCGCTGTGTTCGTGCTGGCGCGGGGCAGGCTGGGTGAGGTTGCCCTGTTCGGGCCGGCGCCGCAGACAAGCTATGATTCGGCCAAGCCCGACGACCGGTTTTTCACTCTGCTCGGAGCTGGTGACGATCCCGCGGTGCTCGAAGCCAGGCTGGAACGGGAGAAAAAATTCGATCCCGACATCTGGGTGGTCGAAATCGAGGCCGGTGCCGTGCCCGTCGAGGAGCTTATTTCCGTGAAGACGCCCTGAGGCCGGAAGAAGCCGCCGCATCGTCGCTGTTCGAAGCGGTGCGTGTATCGCTGTTGGCAGGTGCTGCGCCGCGAACCACCCTTGAAAGGATTTCCGCTCTCCACGACCGCATCTTGTCCTGGGCCGCCTCGCGATGCAGCAGCCGGTAGCGGTCGAGGAAAGTCCGGATAGCCTGCGGGTGCGGGAACTGGCTGGGATAGACGGCAACCGTGACCAGGAAGGCCCTGTCTTCGCTGAGGTCGAGCGAGCGCAAGGCGACAAGCAGCGAGGCATAATTCTGGTTGGCGGTGAGCGATCGCGCGATCTCGAAATCGATGTCGAGTGCATCGGCGAGCGCGGTCTGGAAGAACGCGGCGTTTCCCGTCAGCGCTGTCTCGCGCAATTTCATATAGGTATCGGCGCCCTTGAAAGGGTCGGCGGTCGCTGTCTTCTCGTCGCCGGTGCGCATCATCGAGCGCAGCCTGCGCCGTGCATTCTCGGCCGCGATGCCGAGTGTCTGTTCCCGGGCTGGCTCGCCGGAGGCGGTATCCGCGCTCGCTGGCGCGATCTTGTCTGCCCCAGCGGCGTTCGCATCCGGGTCCGGCGCGCGCACCAGGGTTGGCCTCTCGAGGGCCCTGATCAGGTCAGCAATGGTCGGGTTCAAGCCCTTGCGGCGCGCGATGGCACGCGCATGCGGCAGGCCATGCCGCCCGATCAGGGCGATGAGATCGATGTCGCTGACGGCGCGTGAGCGGATGAGCAGCGGCGCGGCAATGTCGACCGGTTCCTCGCAAAGACGGCGCACCAGGGCAGCGGGCGCGTATTCGCATTCGGAAAGGGCGGCTGCCACGTAACGGCGGGATTCGACGGACACGTCATTGAACAGCGGCAGCGTCAGGTCTTCGAGTTGGCCGATCTCGCGGCGTGAAGGGCGGGTGAGCGAGCAGAACGCCGACACCGCGGCGCGGAACAGCCTTTCGGCCTTTCCCGAGTCTTTTCTTACCGCGATTTGCCTGAAGTCCGAAGATGACACGAAGGATACGCCCGTACTCGACACAAGCTTGGCGCGCTCGACCGGGACTGTGCCGGTTTTGCGAGCACCAAGAACAAAGATCAAGTTAGCGACGATCCGTTAGCGTTCCGTTAACCCTCTGCCGGCCTTAATGGCATTTGGAGGCGTTGCGTTGTGCTCCGGGGAAACCGAGAGGAATGCGCGAACCATGGGCATGGTACTGTCTTTCGTGCCGCGTACGGCACCAAACACCAGAGCAAAGCAAACCGCCGAAATGCCGGCGGCGGTGATCATCTTTCCCGGCATCCGCTACGAGCGGTCGCATGCCGGCGAAGTGCGGCCGGTCGATCCCGACAAGACGGGGTCGCCAGGGACGAAGCCGGTCCCGCACCACTGAGTTTCGGCGGCCACGGACCTTGGTCCGGGATCATGTCTATTCTAGAAGTCCTGCAACTCACAGGAACTCTGTTCGAAGAAGCGCGACACGATCGGCTTCCAGCTGCTGTCGGGGACGAAGGCACGGATGACGAAAATGCCTTCCTCGATCGGCGCTTCGACGAAGATCGCCCCCTGAAGATCCTCTGGAAGGTCCTTGCGCACGTCGATCATCTGCGCCGGCGTCAGCACCACGGCATCCAGAACGCCGCCGGTCGCTGTGTGGTCGTTGAAGGAATAGATGTTGTGGCCGCTGCGGTCGTAGACCGACACCGACCAGAACGGGACATGTCCAGGTGCCTTGACGCGGACCAAACCTTCGCCCAGGTCGAACCGGCACGCCGTTGCATAAAACAGCGGGTCGACGGATTTCACCACGGGCGCCCCACCGGCCTCGGCATCGAGCCGCGTCATCTTGTAGAGATCCGACGCCATGGACAGCCGCGACCAGGCGTCGCGTTCGGAAAATTCAGGCACCAGAAGCAGCACGGCGATGTGCACAATGCCGGCGCCGAGCAGGCCGAGCAGGACGGCATGCAAAAGTCTGCGCATCGCCGCATAAAAACTACGCATCGCAGCCGACCTTGACGATCCGCGGCAGCGAGACGTCCGACAGGCCCGTGCTGCTGGCAAGTGGCGTGTCGTAGAAGGTCAGCACGAAATACATCCTGCCGAAGCCGTCTGTCAGCAGCCAATTGCCGGGCATCGGGTGATGGCCGGCGGAAATGATCACCGAATTGTCGGGCTGGCGCACCACCCCGTAGGATTGCAGCGCCGCCAGCCGTGATTTGCCGGTCTCGACCACGCTGAGCGACTGGTCGGCGGCGTAGAGCGTCCAGAACCGCGCCGTCGGAAATCCGCCCTCGATGGTGTAGGTGCATTCGCGCTTGAGCTCGGCGCCGCCCGTGTCTCGCTCGGCGACGAAGGACAGCCCCTCGGCACGGCCGAGTGCAAGCACGCCCTCGCGCGCCACGCGAGCCTTGGAATAAGGATCGGCGGACGGCGTGCCGATATCGGGAAAGGCTGTCCATTGACCGATCCGAATGGCGCCGACGCCATCCTGGACTTTCAGCGCATACCAGACGCTGCCGCCACCGCCGATGATGGCTATGGCAAGCGAAAGCAACGTCAGGAAGGCAGTTTTGAGCATGAAGGGCCGGGGACACCGAAGAGTTGCCGCTCGGGGATATCGCGGCGCAGGGCCTTGTGGCAAGCGGGCCGATGTAGAATTGCAGCCGCCTCTTCCTTCTCCCCCTGCGGGAGACGGTGGCCGAGCGAAGCTCGGTCGGATGAGGGGTGTTCCAGCTTGGCAAGGACGGTGATCCGGCCAGCACCCCTCAACCGTCTCGGCGCTGCGCGCCGATCCACCTTCTCCCACAGGGGGAGAAGGAAGAGGCGCGCCATCACAGCGCCGACAGCGTCTCCGGCGGTTGAGGCGTATTGAGGACGGGCGCCGACTGGAAAAGGCTGGTCATGTCCCGCAGCGTCTGCGTCGTGCGGCTGGACAGCACCGGCGGCCGTTCGGCGGCTGCATCGGCCACCGCCTGCGCGTCGCTCTTCTTCTGTGCTTCCTCGGCCTTGGCAGCGATCTCCTCGTCGATGAAGGGCTTGTCGATGCCCGGGATCGGCTTGAGGTCGATGTTCTGGTGCGCATAGACCATCAGGCGCTGCC
>NZ_RZQP01000287.1:0-6728 GCF_003998165.1 Mesorhizobium sp. M7A.F.Ca.US.007.01.2.1
CCTCCGGTTCCGAGTTCCGAGCCTGTGCAATGCAAGCATGCGTAAAGTTTTTTCTGCAGGCCTGGAACCTCTCTCTGAAATCGAAATTGGGTCTGCAGCTTGGCTCCCGGGCCAGGTCTCAAAGCAGGGCCCGCCGCTGTTTGTGTCCTCAGTGGCGGGCCCACTTCGTTTCCGCTCAACACTACATTGCGATTGACTAAAGCAACGAACATCCAATGAACGCAATCTCACATGCATCGATCCATGGCCAGGTCGGCACGATCATTTTTTGGGTGACGGTGACCACGCCGACCAGTCGGTCACAAGGAGAACCAAACGACGAGACCTATAGCTACGGGCACAACGGCAATCCGGCCCTCCGCGATTTGTCGCGTCGGGTGTTCTTTCCTCCCGATTGCCGCAGCGTCGCAGTGCGACGAGCCGGTGAGATTGGCCGAAGGCCTGACGCCGGAAACGCGCGAGCGCGCCAAAACTACTGGATGATGCGCGGTGATGGTGGGATTGCTATCTTTAACTATGCCGATTTGCGGCTCTTGGCCTTTGGCCGGTCTTGGCCGATGCCTTCCTTGGCGAGGCTCTTTCGCAAAACCGAGGCCAGGTCGACCACGTTCTCCTGAGGCTTTGGCGCTGGTTTCGGCGGTTTTTTGCCCTTGCGCTTGGCGTCGATCATGGCAATCAACGCATCCTCGTAAGTATCCTCGAATTTCGAAGGATCGAACTTTGTCACCTTCTTGTCGATGAGAAGCCCCGCGATTTCGAGCAAATCCGAATCGTAATTTGGGCTTTTCACGTCATTAAAGACGGTGTCTTCCGATGTCATCTCATTGTGGGTGCGCAACTCGGTCAGCAGCATTCCTTTTTCAAACGGCTGTATCAATACTTCGCGGCCGCGCTGATAGAGTACGACGCAGGAACGTGCCGCGACGCGCTTCTTGGCCATCGCATCGCGCAGGACGGCAAAGGCCTCAAGGGAAGCGCCATCTGCCGGGATCAAGTAGTAGGGCTTTTCGAGATAGCGCGTGTCGATCTCGGCAACCGGAACAAAGGAATCGACATCAAGCGTATGCTGGGACGTCAGTTTCAGTTTCTTGATCTCGTCCGGCTCGACGTGGATGAAATCGCCCTTGTCCGCCTCATAGCCTTTGATCTGATCCTCGGCTTCGACAACATCGCCGGTGCCTTCGTCGACATAGGCACTCTTCACGGGTAAACCGTCGCTGCGGTTCAAAATCTTGAAGTGGATTTTCGATGCCTCGCTGGTGGCACCCACTATCTTGACCCCGCACGACACGGAACCGACCCTCAGAAAACCCTTCCAGACCGCGCGTGGCGCCACCATGCCGTTTCTCCTAGACGTCGACTTCCGCACAACGCCAGGCACACGGTTCCGTTCCGCGTCATGGGCAGCACCTTGTCGCAAGCTTATTCCTCACGGTAGTCCAGCAGCTTGGCGTGGCGGAGCCTTTCCTCGCCCTTCAGGAACCGCACGCGACCGACCAGACCAGGCTTGAGCCATTCGGCCTTTTCTTTCTTGAGACCGATCGGCACTGGTCCCCCGACCTTCCCTTGCACGCGATCCCAAAGTCGCTGGCGCTTGTCAGCTTTAAACGCAACGAAAGCGCCGCCAGCATATCGGCCTTTGTCGGCCATGAGCACCATTGCGGGCTTTCCGGCCTCGCGCTGCACGCCAATAATGTCCATTTCCTTTTCGGCATAGCACTTGATCTTGCGCCAGTTCATCGTCGGTCCGCTGCGATAGACGCTGTCCTTGCGCTTCGAGACCATGCCCTCCAACCCTGCCCTGTCGACCAGGTGATAAACCGCGTCACCGGTGCCGGGCAGGGCTTTGCTGACCTGAATGCGGCCGACGGCTGGAATCAGTTCCTGCAGGATCTCGCGGCGGTCTTCCACCGGCATGTTGCGCAAATCATGCCCGTTCAGGTGCAGGAGGTCGAATGCCACCAAATACAGATCGCGCGACGGCTCACGACGGGTGACGGCTGACTGCAGGGCCTGGAAGTCGGACAGGCCGGCCTCGTTGACCGTGATTGTCTCGCCATCGATGATGAAACTTTCCGCCTCGATCGCCTCCGCCTCTCCGGCAAGTTCGATATAGCGGCCTGTCCAGTCGTATCCGTTCTTGGTGAACAGCCGGATCCCGTTTTCATCCTTCATGATTTGGGTCCGATACCCGTCGAATTTGATCTCATGGAGCCATTCGTCGCCCTGCGGTGGCGTTTCGACCAGCTCGGGCTCCATAGGCTTTATGAACTTCAAACGCATGCGCTGACTCGCATAGTGCGATTCAATTAGCGCGCGCTAAAATGGTTCCGGAACATTTTAGACGAATTGAATGTTTGATGGTTATGACGAAGCTATCCGACCTTGGACCGCCGATTCCCGGCACGCAGCACGGCGGCGAGCCTGCCGACGAGCGCGACAATTTCATGACCTGTCCGGTCTGCGGCCAGCCGTTCGACATGCGCGATTTCCGCCAGGTCGCTTGGCACAATCTGCCTCAGCATGAACCGCTGGAATCGGAGCTTGCCACGGGCCGGAACGCGAACTGGTTGCGGATCCGACCATTGAAATAGCGGCCCTTGGCAAAGGCAGATTTGAAATCGGCGACGATCTCCGGCGGTACATCCAGAAAGTCGTACTGCCTGCCACTCGCTACAAACCACACTGAGAGAACCCTGGTTTCCGGGTCGTATTCGAACTTGCGTATTGAGGTCGACGGCATGGTGCACCAGGTCATTGCCGGTGAGCGACCCGCGAGATGGCCCGCCCTGTGAGGAAGCAGAGAGCGGGCCGACCACGGCTGTACGTCCATGGCCATCATCGCCTCCACGGAAGGACGGTGACAGCATTCCAACTCCCATTGGATTTCGGTGTTCCACACATAAACAAAAAGGCCCGCCACCTCTCGGCAGCGGGCAGTGTAGGTCGCTAGGATCACCCAGCGGTACCTAAAGTACACCCCGCCTCGCCAAAAGGGAAATGTTAGGTATCTCTAATGGATAATTCGGACCCTGGGGCTGACCGTGGGGTATCAAATCCGAGAATATCCTGCGGGCCAGGTGATAGCGGAATACCGAGCTGGGGCCCCGACATCCTATTGGGCCGCCGCACAGGGAACGAAAATGCCCGTGACGCTAGACCGATCCGGAAACTACTTTCTTGAGGTGACCGATGCGAGCACGGGAGGGTGTTCGCCTACCAATACACCGATTTGCTCTACTGAGTGGCTTTGAGCAGCGGCTGCTGCTTCACCTCCGGGCCAAACCGGCCGCTCGATTCATAGCCGCAGCGGGCTGTCCTAGGGATAGTTGGACTGGACGGTGTGTTGATTCACCCCTGCTGGATGGCTGAGGTGCAAAACCATGCAAACCACAATGCCCCGATACGCGACAGAAAAGCGGTTGCATCGTCGACTTTATTCAAGCCGGAATTCAACCGCATGCTTGTCGGACTCACGAATGAGGCCACTGTCCATGGCGGCTTCGAACGCCTTGGTGAAATACTGATCATCGGAGGCCTCGTGATCCTGCTGCGCAAGATCGATCGGCAGCGCTCCGATCACGCGGCCCGTTGTCTTCTCGATAACCGTGACGGTCCTCTGCATCATGGTTTGTTGACCGTGTCGTCGACTGCGTTGGCCGTTGCCTTGACGTCCCGGCCGACGCCTCGGACGGTGTTGGCGCAGGCCGCAAGGGCAAAGGCACAGGCAAGAATGACAATCGGTGTGATGCGTAGCAGTTTCATGGACGGGTTCTCCTATTTGTGATTATCAAGTCCGCTTTGCCGTATCGCACCTGTAACCGCCATCACCTTGTTGTGGGCGGCCGCTTCATCTGCGGTGTCAAAGGGCGTTGCGATGGTCGTCCCATCCAGAGCCAGTATCACAGCCAGGAACGGAAGGCCGATCAGCGGTGGTGCGTAGACAACGTACGCTGGGCGGGCATTCTTCATCGCCCATGTAGCACCATTAGTCGGTCAGGACCTAATCCACCTTAAAATGCCGAAGCGCCTCTATTCTTCACATCGCCGACTTCCTGCACCACCGTGGCAAGCGATTCCTTCTATAGGAAACAGCCATGATTTTCCTTCCGGGTAGTGATTGGGGTATGGTCGTGGAGAAATCTGCTGACAGCAAGTCGGCGACCTGGCCCCAAGTCCTATGCGTGCGAGGATGGCCATGGATCAGAAGCAGAGGCGGCCCAGATCCGCCATGCCGAAGCCTTATCGGCCCGCCCTCGGTTTCCAACATTTCAAGCACGAAGTTGTCGAACATCTGCCATCCCCAAAAATGGGCGGTTGTCGGCTTGAAGAACTCCTTGAGCATGGATTGGTTCGGGACGTGCCAATCGCGACTGCAGATCGTTTCGGCTCCCGGTTAGCTTTCGCTCAGGGCTCATTCTGGACGTGAATGGCTAGACGGATTTAACGGAGCAGGCCCTCGTCGTCGAACGCGTTCCAGCCCTCCAACTTGGGCCGGGGAGCGTCATCTCTGGGGTTATTCCCGGCACCGCGAACCTTCTCGCTACCCTTTCCCGCCCGCGTCAGGGCAGCCTTGCCGGCGCCACGTCGCCTGTTCTCTGTAACTTGCTGCGCGTCCTCTTCACGCCAAAGGCTTGGCAGATCACGATCAAGGATGTCCTCGATGTGCCTGGGATCGAACACGTGGAAGTTGACGGCCTTGGATCGACCGCGCATCTTCACGGTGCGGGTGCCAATGCTTTGCAGCCGTCCGTCCTTCAGCCACTTGTGACGCTCACGCGAAGAGATCGCAAGGATGTCTTCGGCCTCGCGCGGCAGGACCGGGAGTACTGCGATGGTTTCCAGTGTCTTGGCGATCTTGTTCGAGGCGGCCTCCAACTCTTCGGCATCGTCTTCACGCATCCGCAATGTCATGCGACCAGTCTCGGCTTTGACGTACTTCCTCACCGCCCAAGGCAGGCTGGCACGTATTTCACGCTCGATACCTTTCGTGCGTACCGACGAGCCAAGCGTCGCTGATGGCGGAAGGGGCCACTCGGTAATCGGTGACAACGAGGTGCAGACGCTTTGGCGAGAGCCGCGATCTCGAGGGGCCACAATTGCCGCAGCCAAGCCGCCAAGAATCTTTCGTGTTTGCGCAAAACGCACCGGCATCTGAGCTAGTCGCTTCCTTGTCGCACGGTTTCTACCGCCAGCGACCGGCCGGCAGGGCCTTCAACAGCTCCACCTCGGGTTTCGTGAGGTGGATCCATGCCGCCCAATCATCCGGGCGCAGAACCACAATCTGGCGATTGTCAATGGGCGCCACGTCCAGGCCGGGTTCCGTCGTCAGCATAGCGAATGTCGGGGGCTTGTTGCCTTCGCCATCGCGCCACAGGCCGGCGATCGCCATGAACGAGGCGCCGTTGAGCGTGAAGCGATGCTTAGCCTTTGGAGACTTCTTTCCCGTGAATTCGAAGAAAGCCGACGCCGGAATAAGGCAGCGCTTGCTGTTGGAGACGTTCCGTCCTTCCGAGCGGAAGTTGAAGATCGGCCCGCCTTTGGGCCCGGAGGGCGGAAAGGCAAAGGTCATG
Source organism: Mesorhizobium sp. M7A.F.Ca.US.007.01.2.1 (assembly GCF_003998165.1). Lineage (NCBI taxonomy): Bacteria > Pseudomonadati > Pseudomonadota > Alphaproteobacteria > Hyphomicrobiales > Phyllobacteriaceae > Mesorhizobium > Mesorhizobium sp. M7A.F.Ca.US.007.01.2.1. The sequence goes on from NZ_RZQP01000287.1 coordinate 5,574, forward strand.
CGCGTGAGTTCGATCGTGTCGCCGGCGGCGCGCATGATCGGGGCGGGATCACTGATGCGGATGTCATCCGCCTGCGGCAGATCCAGTTCGGTTTGATAAGTGGGAATGTCGAGCGCCAGCAATTGCATCATCCTGCAATATTCGGCCCAGGCGATATGCTGCTCATAGTCGTTGCACATGGCTGCCCACGCTTTCAGTCAGTTGATGACTTATAACAGATAACGCGGCTTGGCTGCGGCGCCACCATCCGGAGATTTTCCGCTATGCCCGAAATCTCGCAATCTGCTTGATGCATTTCGGGCGACGTGGATAGACGTGTCGTCGGCAATCAAAGTCCCGTCAGCCTCCGGCCACAGTGGTGCTCGGGCGATGGCCTGGAACCTGTGCAACCATTGCCACCCGGTATGTAGGAACGGAACGAGGCAGTCTGCGGCTGGCGCCCATCGCCTTCCATTTGGTAGGCGCAGCGATGTTGCAGACCGTGACGAGGGAGACGAAGTCCGGTGCTACAAGGCGAACCAGTCGATCGAAGGTCGCGAAATCATCAGCCAGAAGATGGCGAGCACTGCCGCGAAGGCAGGAAAGCCAAAGGCGAACCAGAGCCGAAACAAGGTGTCATAGCGCTGTGGTAGAGGTTGCTTCTCTGCCGCGGCCTGCATAGCGAGATTGCGCATCTCGATCTGCATCCACACGACTGGAAGCCAGAACAGGCCGGTGATGAGGTAGAGCAGGATCGAAAGCACAATCCACCCCTCGGTCAGCGAATAGCCGGAATGCCAGGCGAGGAATGCACCGGTGACAGGTTGGGCGACGACGGCGGTTGCAGTGAAGATGAAATCGGCGATCACGACGATGCGTGCGACCGCCGCGATGGTCGCGGAATTTCCGGTCCGGTGAGCGAGCAGCATGAAGAAGGCGATGCCGGCGCCGGTGCCCAGCAGCACGGCCGCGCCGACGACATGCAGGAACTTGAGCATGAAGTAGGTCATCAGCGTTCCTCCAGGACCGCTAGCGCGACAAAATGCAGAACCAGGATCGGCAGGATCTTCAGGAATGGGCCGAGCGGCTCGTTCCACAGTTCTGGTCGCAGCATGGTCCCCGCGATCGCATAGAAAAGAGCCACCGCGATCGCGGGGACCATGCTGCGACCAGAAC
>NZ_RZQP01000288.1:0-6703 GCF_003998165.1 Mesorhizobium sp. M7A.F.Ca.US.007.01.2.1
GGCCGATTTCGGCCAGCGACAGCGGCGCCAGCGATCCGGCGGCATAGAAGCCGGAGCCCGGCCGCGAGCGGATCGCGCCTTCGGCGGCGAGCCGCTCATAGGCTTCGACCACGGTGGATTTGGACACTCGCATGGATTTGGCAAAGGTGCGGATCGACGGCAATTGCGCTCCCGGCGTCAGGCTGCGCGCCGCGATCCGTTGGCGGATCGTCGCCATGACGCCTTCGACCAGCGTACCGCCGCTCTCGCTTCCTGTAGTCTGCTTGTCCATCCGTACTGCTCTGCTGACCATGACAGTTTTGCATAATTGTACCGCATTGTCTCTGGCGATACTACCGGCTCCGCGCGATACGGAGCCGACAAACGGAGCATACGATGGACAAGACCGCGAGTGGCTGGATGAATGGATTCATCGGCGTGTTGATCTTCAGCGGCTCGCTGCCGGCGACGCGGGTGGCGGTCAGGGAATTCGATCCGACATTCCTGACCTCGGCCCGGGCGGCGATTGCCGGACTGCTTGGCCTTGCGCTCCTGCTCCTGTTTCGGCAGAAACGCCCGGAGCGCGGCGATCTGCTGTCGCTGGTGATCGTGGCACTTGGCGTGGTTGTCGGCTTTCCCTTGCTGACCGCGCTGGCGCTCGAGCACGTCACCACGGCCCATTCCATTATCTTCGTCGGCTTGCTGCCGCTGGCCACTGCGATATTCGGCGTGCTGCGCGGCGGCGATCGGCCGCGCCCGGCGTTCTGGTTGTTTTCATGCATAGGCAGTGCGCTGGTCGCGGGCTTTGCGCTGACGCAGGGCGTGACGGCCTCGCCGGTTGGCGACGGTCTGATGCTGGCTGCCATCATCGCTTGCGGCCTCGGCTATGCCGAGGGCGCCGCGCTGTCGCGCAGGCTCGGCGGCTGGCAAGTGATCTGCTGGGCGCTGGTGCTGTCGCTGCCGATCATGCTGGTGCTGACGCTGCTGACCATGCCGCCGTCGTTCGACGGCGTCGGCGTCAGTGCGTGGATGGGGCTTGCCTATGTCTCGTTGTTCAGCATGCTGATCGGCTTCGTGTTCTGGTATCGCGGGCTGGCGCAAGGCGGCATCGCCGCGGTTGGACAGTTGCAGCTGCTGCAGCCATTTTTCGGGCTGGCACTGGCAGCGACGCTGCTGCACGAGCAGGTCAGCCCGCTGATGGTGGTCGTTACGCTTGGCGTCGTGCTTTGCGTCGTAGGCGCCAAGCGATTCGCGAAGCAGGAATTGCCACGACGCGCGATTGCCTGACGACGGTGCCGTCCTCGCCTAAAACTTCGTCACCACCCCAATGCCGATGCCCTCGAAGCCGCCCATCGCCATCAAGGCTGCGGGCGCCTCGTCGAGGCTGATCCTCTTGCCGACGAGCAGTTCCGGCTTGAGCTTGCCGTGGCGGATCATCTCCATCATCGCGGGGTAGCGATAGGCCTGCATGCCGTGGCTGCCGAGGATTTCGAGCTCGAAGGCGATCACCTTGTCCATCGGCACCTGCGGCCGGGCATGCTCGCCCAGCATCAGACCGACCTGCACATGGCGGCCGCGCCGGCGCAGATTGGATATCGAATTGAACGAGGTGGTGGGGTGGCCGAGCGCGTCCATCGACATATGCGCGCCGCCATTGGTGATCTGCTTGACCGCCTTGACCACGTTCGGCGTTGTAGATGCATTGATGGTGGCGACGGCGCCGATCTTTTTGGCGAAATCCAGTTTCTCGTCGGTGAGATCGATGGCGATGACATTGGCGCCCATGGCGCTGGCAATCATAATCGCCGACAGGCCGACGCCGCCGCAGCCATGCACCGCGACCCATTCGCCCGGCTTCACCCGGCCCTGGTCGACAATGGCTCGAAACGAAGTGACGAAGCGGCAGCCGAGGCTGGCGGCGGTGGCGAATTCCATCTCGTCGGGCAGGCGCACAAGATTGGTGTCGGCATGTTCGATGGCGACATATTCGGCAAACGAGCCCCAGCCGGTGAAGCCAGGCTGTGTCTGGTGCTCGCAGACCTGGTGATTGCCCGAATTACACTCGAAGCAGCGGCCGCAGCCGACGGCGAACGGCACTGTGACGCGCTCGCCGGCCTTCCAGCGCGTGACCTGCTTGCCCGCGGCGACGACGATGCCGGCAAGTTCGTGGCCCGGCACGTGCGGCAGCGTGATGCCTTCGTCATGACCCATCCAGCCATGCCAGTCGCTGCGGCACAGACCGGTCGCCTCGACCTTGATGACGACGCCATCGGCTGCCGGCTTCGGATCAGGAACGGTCTGGATCCTCGGCGCTTCGCCGAATTTCTCGAAGACGACGGCTTTCATCGGCAACACCACCTTTCACACGGCCTGCGGGAAACGATAGCCGATTCCCTATCCGGTCAAGCGAAAATCGATTCCGCCAGCCATACTGTTCCGGTGCCGACGCTACGCAGATGACGCCTTATTCCGCGTCGATCTGGTTCTGGGGCGCCGCTTTCTGGAAGGCCGGCAGCGCCATGCAGGCGGCGTTGATGCGCGCGATCGTCGGGTAGGGCGTCAGATCGACGCCAAAGCGGGCATTGCTGGCAATCTGTGCGGCGAGGCAGATGTCAGCCAGACCCGGCGCGTCGCCATGGCAGAATGTTCCGGTCTCCGCCGACAAGGCCAGGATCTTTTCAAGCGGCTGAAAGCCCTCGTTCACCCAGTGGCGGAACCAGTTGACGACGTCCTCGTCGCCGGCGCCGAACAGCGTGCGCAGCGAGGTCAGCACGCGCAGATTGTTCACCGGGTGGATGTCGCAGGCGATCATCTGCGCCAGCATTCTGACCCGTGCCCGACCGGCCGCATCCCCTGGCAATAGCGGTGGTTCCGGGCTGGTCTCGTCGAGGAATTCGATGATCGCCAGCGATTGCGTCAGCAGCGTGCCGTCGCCGAGCACCAGCGCCGGCACCAGCCCTTGCGGATTGACCGCGAGATAGGCTGGTTCGAGGTGCTCGCCATGGCGCAGATGATGCGGGATATAGTCGTAGCTCAGCCCCTTCATCTCCAGCGCGATCCGCACCCGGTAGGAGGTGGAGGAGCGATAGTAGTTGTGCAGGACGAGTTCGCTCATGGCCTCACTTCGGCTGGCCGATGGTCACTTCGATGGTCCCGATGCCGTCGACGCCGCCGGTCATCGTGTCGCCGGGGCCAACCGCGCCGACGCCTGCCGGCGTACCGGTGAAGATCAGGTCGCCGGGCTCGAGCTCCATCGCCTCGCTGCAGATCGACACGATATCCGGTATCGGCCAGATCAGTTCGGCGAGGTCGGCATCCTGCCTGACCTTGCCGTTGACGGCGAGCCAGATGCGGCCCTTTTGCGGATGTCCGGATTTCGCCGCAGGGACCAGCGGGCCGCAAGGGGCGGAGCGGTCGAAGGCCTTCGACCAGTCCCAGGGCCGGGCAGCCTTTTTGGCCTCGTCCTGCAGGTCGCGGCGGGTGAGGTCGATGCCGACGCCGTAGCCCCAGACATGGTCCAGCGCCTTGTCGCGGGCAATGCGGAAGCCGGCTTTGCCGATCGCGGCCACCAGTTCGATCTCGTGGTGCAGATTGGCCGTCAGCGGCGGGTAGGGGATAGCGGTGCCGGAATCGACCACCGCGTCGGCCGGCTTGGTGAAGAAGAAGGGCGGATCACGCTCGTCATTGCCGAATTCGCGGGCATGCGCCGCGTAGTTGCGGCCGACGCAGTAGATACGGCGCACCGCAAAACGATCGGACGAGCCGGCAACGGCCACCGATGCGGTTGCGGGCAGGGGAAGGACGAATTCTGTCATCAAGGGTCTCTGCTTGGTTGCCGGAGCATTCGATCGATTTAGGGCCTGGACAAGGCGATCTGGTCGAGAAAGTGCCGGCGGCACTTTCCGTCGGAGATGGCGATATACTATTTGGCAATAATCTGGCCATGGTGGAGAGGTTATTCTAATTGCTCACGAACTGAAATGAACCCCATGACCGCAACCCACGATCGCGCCCGGTTCCTGATCATCGACGACCATCCGCTGTTTCGTGAGGCGCTGCACAGCGCCGTGCAGATGGCCTATCCGGAAGTCGACACGGTGGAGGCGCGCTCGATCACCGAGGCGCTCGATCTTCTGGCCGATGCCAAGCCGTTCGACCTCGCGCTTCTCGACCTCTCGATGCCCGACGTGCACGGTTTTGACGGCCTGCTGCAACTCCGGACCCGCTATCCGCGCCTGCCCGTGGTGATCGTCTCTGGTTACGAGGAGCCGAAGATCATTTCCGAAGCGCTGTCCTATGGCGCTGCCGGCTTCATCCCGAAATCGGCGCGCAAGAGCGACCTCGCCGCAGCCATCCGCTCGGTGATGGAAGGCGCGATCTATGTGCCGGAGACCTATGAAGGCCGGCCGCCGGACGCCGACAGCGCCGACCGCGCCGACATGGTGCAGCGCCTGTCGACACTGACGCCGCAGCAACTGCGCGTGCTGCAGATGCTGCGCCAGGGCCTGCTCAACAAGCAGATCGCCTACGAGCTGCAGGTGGGAGAGACCACGGTGAAGGCGCACGTCTCGGAGATACTGCGCAAGCTCAATGTATATAGCCGCACGCAAGCGGTGATCGAGGTTTCGAAGCTGGGCAATGCGGAGCTGTTTCGCGATCAGGCGGGGTTTTGAGCTTTTACCCTCCCCCTTGTGGGGGCTCCGCGAAGCGGAGCGGGGTGGGGGTCTGCGCCGCACCCCACCCCGGCGCTCCGCGCCGACCCTCCCCATCGAGGGGAGGGTAACGCAGGCGCCGCGCTCAATGATGGCCGGGCGAACGTAGCAAAAGGTGCACTGTGCCGTAATTCTGTCACCGTAATTGGATAGTGGAGGCAAACAAGACTACAAAACGTTATTACCGTCCAACTGCTTAGTCATAAGCAATTCGACCGCGCCGTAACCGTGTAAGCCATCGGGTTCCAAGCCGACGATATCCAAGGGGGCGGGATCATGGCGCTCAAGCTCTGAAGGGTCAGAATCCGCGTAGGTTGAAATAAATACTTTCTTGGATAGATCGTTTTTATCCACAAATCTCGGCATGGGCCAATCTTCTTTACGCCATGCGTCCAATTCTCCTATAATTCGCCAGTCGCCGTTGATCAGCCCGAGATCCCCCACCCTCAAGCATCTAATTGCGTCTTTCCGCTGGAGCGTGGAGATGTCTTTCAAATTGGGTATCTCTGATCTTTTGGGGCCAAATAGATACACCAAAATGATTCTCCCTCTTGGCGCCGAGCGAGCCACTAAGCCAATGACGTAGCCACCTCGCCTCAGCGGAACAGCAAACAATGTTCCTTCTCTGTACGGCAATTTTGCCATCTTTTACTCCTACTGTCTGCTCAGAAAATCTTTAGCCGCCCTCATGTAGTCAGAGAAATTTGGATTTCTATTACCAATCGGGCTAACTTTATTAAGCGAAGGGTTATATGTTTCGTGAGCAATTTGTTCTAAGCCGCGTTGTTCCTTGTAGGCATCTGTAAGGTTTTGTCGCTGGAATGTGAAATCTTTTAAAGCCGGATCGCGGGCATGTTCTAGGGCTCGCCTGGTCAAGTCATTCGTTCTTCCGGTTCTGACAACCACGCCATTCTCATTTTTTAACGTATAAGTCCCTCCCTTTATCGGAGCGCCCTCCGGAACCGCTCCAGTACCTAGACCCTTTATGGTGAAACCGTCGACATGCTTGTCACGTCCAACGACTGGATCAAATAAGTCGTTCTCCAGCTCTTCGTCAAAGTGATGCATCGGGTCGGCTTCGTCCGGCGCTCCGTCGCCGTCAGCTACCTTCGACCCGTCAGAACTCTTTTTCTTGTCCTTTGTGCTCGCGTTCGAGAGGTCCTTTGCAGCCTTGTCTCCTGCTGCTTGAAGATCTTTCGACTTGGTGCTGCTGTCTGCCGCCTTGGAGCCGCCTTCGGCCCCAAGAGGATCCTTGCCTTCGTTCGGATCGATGGCATGCCCATTCGGGTCACTCTTGTTGACCGGATCGTTCTGGGCATACGCATACCGGTTGGTGCCCACGCCAGGCAGCGTCGGATCCCAATCATCCGGCGAAATGAACCGCCCCAGAACCGGATCCATATACCGTGCGTTGAGATACAGCAGGCCGGTCTCGGGATCGAAGCGTTCGCCGATGTAGTTCTTCTGCGTCTGGAAGCCGGTGTTGAGGCTTTCGCCATAGGTGGCGTAGCTGTTGCTTTCTACGGTGTTGCCCGACATGTCGGTGACCATGCGCACCGAGGCGAGATGCTCGCGGTGCAGGAAGTATTTGGTCGTGCCGACGACCTTGATGTCGGGATGCGGATAGCGCGATCTATGTGCCGGAAACCTATGAAGGCCGGCCGCCGGACGCCGACAGCGCCGACCGCGCCGACATGGTGCAGCGCCTGTCGACACTGACGCCGCAACAGCTGCGCGTGCTGCAGATGCTGCGCCAGGGCCTGCTCAACAAGCAGATCGCCTATGAGCTGCAGGTGGGCGAAACCACGGTGAAGGCGCATGTCTCCGAAATCCTGCGCAAGCTCAATGTCTACAGCCGCACGCAAGCGGTGATCGAGGTTTCGAAGCTGGACAATGCGGAGTTGTTTCGCGATCAGGCTGGGTTTTGAGCTTTTACCCTCCTCCTTGTGGGGAGGGTCGATCCGCGAAGCGGAGCGGGGTGGGGTCTGCGCCGCACCCCACCCCGGCCTGTC
>NZ_RZQP01000289.1:0-6595 GCF_003998165.1 Mesorhizobium sp. M7A.F.Ca.US.007.01.2.1
GACCATAGACTCCGGCCTTACTGCCATTAGCTCGCGTTCGACGACGACGACCAATGACCTGGCGCGCGAGCTTACACAGCGGTTGACTGCCTTGGGGCGAGCCCATCATCTGGTGGCGGCCGGTGCCCGGCCAGACTGAGGCCGCCTCTGCGCTGCTTGCGACCTACTTACGGTACTGCTTGCGCCTTATGACGATCTGGGGGCGTTTAGCGGCCGCATCAGGGTGTCGGTGCGAAGGATGAGTGTTGGTGAATCATCGGCAACTATCCTGGCGCTTATCATTCATGAACTTGCAACCAACTCTCTCAAATACGGCGCCTTGTCGGCGGAAGCAGGCACGCTGGATGTATCGTGCTCGGCGCAAGATGACGCCGTCACCATCGTCTGGACAGAAAGTGGCGGACCGCTCGTTGAGACACCTGCAGATCCGCCCGGCTACGGAAGCAGATTGGTCGAGCGTAGCGTAACCGGGCATCTGCGTGGCTCGATCGCTTACGATTGGGCAAAGCAGGGCCTGATCGTCACGCTGAAAATCCAGCCGCAGCGCCTCACACAATAACCGCGCGCTCGCCTTCAAAGGCCGAAGCTGGTGATCGAGCCCACGCCATGGAGGCGGAAGAACTGGCAGGGCGGCCATGTCAAGTTGAGACCAAGTCGCGTAAACTTGCCGCTATGGCTGCGTTGTCATACGGCTTGGCATAAAACAGGCTGCCTTTCGGAAGGTCCGTGACCGACACCGCGCGATGGCCTGACGTCGCTACAATCCTGATGGGTGGCCAGCGGTCGCGTACAGCAGCAGAAAGCTTTACGCCATCCACGCTACCTGGCATGTCGACGTCAGTGAACATGAGCTGGATCTGGGCATTGGTTTCGAGCAAGTCAATTGCCTCATCGGCATTGGCAGCCTCCAATACCTCGAAACCCTCGCCGAGCAGGAAATCCGCGATGTCCATGCGGATTAGCGGCTCGTCCTCGACAACCAACACGCAGATGCTAGGTGGCACTAGACCCTCCTGCCAAAATGATGCTGGCGGTCCACAACTCTGTTGCGCCCAGATCGATCCACAAAAACTTGCAATCCAAGCATTCAGCGCCAAGAGTCGAAGTTCGCGGCCTACTAGCGTGGACGGGCAAGGGATTTGGGCAATGTGATGCTTCGCGTCCGAACCCGCCTGACCCAGGCGGGCTTTTTATTGGCTGTCGCTATGAACGCGGTCAATTCCCTTCGACCCGAGCAAACCACGGATCTAAAAGTGAAGCCGATCGCCGGCCCCAGCACGGCATGGATTTGCGCCAAGACGGCGTAGCATGCGAGTTCGTGGTTCGGGGATGGGGACAGTCCCTTTTCTCCACTTTGCTCGCGATCGTGGTTCTCGATGGACCCTCGGGAAACGCCTCAGCGCCGTCGCCGCTTCCGTCTGGCTGATTCCAAGGCCGTTGCGCCAAGCTTTAAATTCTTCAGAAGTCAGCACATTCTCCACTCAAGAGGTGAGGGCTTCCCCCTTCGGTAAGGCCGGTTTCCAGGCTCCCTGTGACCTTTATCTGAAGTAAAGCCAAGCTTAACGGCCCGACCTTTATCCTCAGCTTCCACAGACCGAAGTCTATGGCTCGAGCAGGGCAGCGCCGTACTTGGCCCATAGCCGGTCGCAGTCAATCAACCTAAGTGGTGTGCCAGATTCCCCATAGAAGACCATTGCGGCCCGGGCGTCATATCCGAGCACTGAGGCTTTTGCGACGAACTGGATTGCCTCTCCGAGGCGGGCGATGGGGAATTTGGCCTCCGTTTTGTTGTTGAGGTCGAACGCTCCAAGAATTTCCGCGTTGGCATTCCTGGACGACAGTGCCTCGGTCTCAGGCGCACTGCCCAACGCAAGCAGCATCATATTAGCCTTCACTAATATACAACTACGCACCATACGTTTTGTTCCGTAGACAATGCAGCCACGCAGACGAAAAAGATCACTCATACGCACGCAGAGTTGCCGCCAAATAGGTGACTTCGTCGACGAATTCATGACCCCAAACGTCATGCAGGCGGTGCGACAATAATTGACCGCTCGGCGCAGGGACGGGTTGCTTGAGTGATTCGCTGACCTCGGTCGGCCTGACTATTCGAGCCGGAATTCAACCAAACGCGCATCACCCTCATTGATGAGGCCGCTGTCGACTGCAGCTTCGAACGCCTTCGCAAAATACTCATCATCCGAGGCTTGGTGAACTTGGCCTGCAAGATCGATTGGCAGTGCGCCGATCACCCGACCAGTTGCCTTCTCGATAACCGTGACGGTCCGCTGCATCGATCAGGGTTTGTTGACGGTGTCGTCAACTGCGTTCGCCGTCGACTTGACGTCCCTACCGACGCCTCGGACGGTATTAGCGCAAGCGGAAAGAGCCAGGGCGCAGGCAAGAATAGCGATGGGGGCAAGGTGTAACAGTTTCACGGCGATGTCTCCTCTTCATGACGTAACCCACGAATGCCCATCGAGTTCCAATCATGCTTGTTCCCGCAAACGCCCCGCGATTTAGAAAAGTGCACAGCGTGCGACGAGATCTCCGGCTTATTCGACGGTGCAGGGCGGCGACGCGCGGATTTCGAGGCCGAGGGTGGTCATAATGTAGGTAAGAGACTGCCCGCTAATGTTGCGCGAGGCCCTGATTACATGGTGTCAATTGCATCCAAGGTTCAGGCGTATTGCAGTTCTGGCTTCGTCTCGGTACCGTTGATCATTCCGGCGCTAGCGTAGTTTCGGGGCTCTGCGTCTCCTCGACATCGGGCGGATAGTCGAAGTCTGCGGCCGGATTGTCCGCGCCGCTCAGAGGAACTGGACCGGCACGCCGGGACTGAGAAGCTTGCCAAGTTCTCCAGCATCCCAATTGGTCAGGCGTACACAGCCATGGGAGCCGGTCTTGTCAATACGGGCGGGCTCGGGGGTCCCGTGAATACCGAAGCTCGGTTCAGACAAGTCGATCCACACCGTGCCGACGGGGCCATTGGGACCGGGCGGAAGGGTCAGGACCTTGTCGTTGTTGCCCTGTTTGAAATTGAGCTTGGGATTGTAGGTGTAGCTCGGGTTCGTGACCACCGCCCTTACTGTATGCATGCCGGACGGGGATGGGTTCTCCTCGCTGCCAATTGTGGCCGGAAAGGCCGCCAGGAGTGAGCCGTCTTCCGCATAGGCGCGAACCTGGCCTTCGGCCTTGTCTACTTCCAGTCTGGCGGCCGTTCCGCGCTTCCCCGAACCTAGATCGGCCACCGAAATCGTTTCTCCCTCGGCGAAGGTCGCGCCAGGATTGAGTGCCTTCAGAAAATCCTCGTCCATGTGGAAACGCTCGGCCATGGCCTCGCTTGGACGGGCGTAGCCGAGGTATTTCATCTCCGCCATTTTGGCGTAGTCTTTCGGAATGGCACCCACCACCGTGGAAAGGTCGTCCGCCGTGACGACGTAGCTGCCGATAACCTGCTTGTCCGCGTCTATGGCGGCGATGACCTTGAGTCCAATCTTTCCGTCGACCGGGAGGCCACGCATCACTTCAAAGGCTGCGATGGCGTGCCGCAGGTTGCCGCCATCAAGACCGTCGATAACTCCTGGCGACGCCCCCGCCCGGTCGAGCAATACCTGCAACCGAACTATGGACGGCGAGGGCGCGTCTGCCGCAGGGGCTTGCGTAAACTCCGTCGAAGGGGCGGCGGCACCGACATTGAACGTGCTGCCGGTGGTCAGCGGATCGATCTTCGAATCGGGGGGCGCATACGTCGGCGAAATTGCATCGAGGGGCGCTGCGTTGACGGTATCGGGGGTAAGCAATGACGCGGCGTGAGCTGGTGAGATGACCAACGTTGCCGTGCCAGCGCCAAGTGCCGTGCTGAAGGTGAGTACAAGTAGACCGAGGCCGCGTCGCATGTGGGGTGTGTCTCCTGGCAGCGAAAAGAGGCCGCAAGCGACATTCTGCCGGATTGGTTACTGGTCTCTTAACATCGATGTCCAATTCAACTCACTGTGCCTGCAGACCTGCTAGGGGAACTTAGCGCCGTGACGCCCTGGGTTCCGAATTTGTTCAGAAAGCATCCGATCCGCCACGGAGGAGCCAGAAGACTCTGATCCGTCTCCTTGCACGCGAACCCGGATTACCGAAGCTCGGACGCGAGAGCTGATTAACATGACGGTACCGATCGTGGATCAAGCTGGGAGACGCCCGACTAAAAGGCGCAGCGGAATTCCCGACGTTACAGAAGCAATACGCCGTTGGTCTACAGGCCAGGGCAAAGGGTCTGCCAAGCCCCGGTCTTGGTGTTCTGTCCCATGATGCCGCCGCGGTGCTGCGTCTTAGCCCGTTGAGGCTCCGGCCAAGGAGCAGGGATGGGGACGGAAAATCTCATTCTAGACCTGACCAAGATGCGGACTATTAGTTGCTACCTGCTTGGCTGAATACAACCGAGCCGTCGTCCTTGCGAACCTCGACCGCTACAATACCGTCTGAGTTTCGTGCGGAAAAATTGGCAAGCGCGTTATCCCGTGCAGCCTTCTCGGTCTCGAACGACGCTTTCTCGACAATGCCTTGCTTGCCGTACCAGATCACCGTGTAAGCCAACGTTTCGGCGTCCTTCTCTGCTTTAGTTTTCTTCGCGCGCTCGCAACGGTGTCGAAAGGGACCGGTTGAGACATTACGCCTTGGGCAGGATATTACAAATCCACAGATCTGACGTATCTCGGCGAGGAAAGTTCGAACCGAGAGGTGGGAAACGCCATCCCGATCTCGCGTGTGCCTTGATGCCCTGCCGCCTCCAGATTGACGGCATCGACATTGTAGGAAGCCCGGCAGTAGCGACATTGTCCGACTAGCGGCCGGTATTTGGCCGCTTTAATTGCTTAGTCAGACGTTGAGTCTCTCCGCACCAAGGCCACTCGATCGTCCCTGAGAAACCACGGTGTGTATGCAGAAGGCACAAGGACATCATGCCTATTTTTTCAGTGAGGCACTCGACTGTCTATCGTTACAGCCGACCTGTAAGGTTTGGCGAACACCGGCTGATATTCAGGCCGCGCGACAGCTTCGACCAGAGACTTCTAGACCACGCCATGGTCATTGATCCCGAGCCGAAAGAGCTCCGTTGGATCCACGACGTTTTTGGAAACTGCGTTGCCGTGCTCGATTTCAAGGGGGCAGCTAAAGCACTGCACTTCGAAACAGCCATTCGGCTTGATCATACGCCTCAGCACGCGCCCGATTTTCGCATCGACGAAGCAGCACTCAGCTATCCGTTTTCATACGAATCTGACGAAGCAACCGACCTTTCCCAGACCATCGAGCGCCATCATCCCGACGAAGGGGACGAGATTGGAAAATGGGCACGACAATTCTTGAGTGCCGGTGGCAAGACAGAGACGGGCACACTGTTGATGACACTCTGCTATGCCATCCACGAAAGCTTTGTGTATTCCCGTCGAACGGAACCCGGGACACAACCGCCTCTTGTCACGCTACATCTGCGGCGAGGCACATGCCGTGACTTCGCACTGTTCATGATGGAAGCTGTTCGATCGCTTGGTTTCGCTGCGCGTTTCGTGACCGGATATATCTACGTTCCAACCCGAGACAAGTTGGAGGTACGAGGTGGAGGATCGACCCACGCCTGGTGCCAGGTCTATTTGCCTGGAGCCGGTTGGGTCGAGTTCGATCCGACCAATGGCATTGTCGGTAATCGGGAACTGATCAGGGTGGCAGTCGCTCGACACCCGCGACAGGCGATCCCTCTTTCCGGCAGCTACTCGGGAAGCGCTTCGAGTTTTTTGGGCATGGACGTCGAGGTGAAAGTTACCAGGGAATAATCAGACCAGAACCCTCGCCCAATGAATGTGGTGGAACCGATTCGTCAAAGCGGAGTTTGGCCGTCTCCTCAATCAAGAACATTTGGAGCGACGATGCGGATACGCGCAGGTTACAATCTCACCTACGAGTGTCCTAAGCCAACGCCGATGCTTCTCGTTCTGGAAATCCACCCGTCACGTCGGGTCGACCTGCTGACGGAACAGGTGATTGGCTTTGATCGGCCGATCGAAGCAAGGGGCTACATCGACAGTTTCGGCAATGCCTGCACAAGGATCGAGGCCCCTGCTGGATTGACGACGATTTCAACCACCTTTGAAATCTACGACAGCGGCAATCCGGACATCGTCGCCCCCGAGGCCATACAACACGATATAAAAGACCTGCCGGATGAAGTACTAACTTTCCTTCTAGGAAGCCGGTACTGCGACACCGATCGTCTCGGGGATTTCGCCTGGGCGACCTTTGGCAACACAAGGCCTGGATGGGCTCGCGTCCAGGCAATCTGCGATTTCGTTCACAATCACATAGCGTTCAGCTACCAGAACGCCGACGCGCTGCGCACAGCTCATGGCGGCTTCCTCGATCGAACCGGTGTTTGCCGTGACTTTGCTCATCTGGCTATTGCACTGTGTCGCTGCATGAACATTCCGGCGCGCTATTGTACGGGTTATCTGGGGGATATCGGGGTCCCGCCCGTGCCAGATCCGATGGATTTCAGCGCCTGGTTCCAAGCCTATCTCGGTGGTCATTGGTTCACCTTCGACGC